>JACCSC010000512.1 GCA_013813215.1 Geodermatophilaceae bacterium
GCCACCGCCGTGTCGTCGGCGTTCGCGACCCTGTGACGTGGGTTGATCGAACGCTACCCTCGCCGCGTACCCGTCGAGGGGGGTTGCGGCATGCGGACGCGACCGGTCACGGCCGCGGTGGGGTGCGTGCTGCTCGTGGCCGCGGGCGCGGGATGCGGCTCCTCCCCCCCGGACGAGCGGACGGGCACCCTGGTCTACGCCGACGGCTCACCGTTCCCGGAGAACCTGTTCCCGCTGATCGGCGCGGGCAACTCGATCGCTGTCACGAACATCCTGATCCGGGTGCTGCCGGCGCCGTTCCGTTCCCGGCCGGACTACACGATCGGCCTCGACGATGACCTGATGGCCTCGGAGCCGACAGTCGAGGAGACCGACACCGGTCAGATCGTGACGTACGCGCTGAACCCGGAAGCGGTGTGGAGTGACGGGGAGCCGATCACGGTCGACGACTTCGAGTTCACCTGGCGGCTGCAACGTTCCTCCGACCCGTCCGACGGCGGCTGCCCGGCACTGCTCGGCACGATCGGCTACGACCAGATCGAGTCGGTGCGGGCCGGTGCCGACGAGAGCACCGTCGTGGTCACCTTCGCCGGGCCGTTCGCGGACTGGAAGTCGCTGTTCACCCTGTTCCCGGCGCATGTGATGGACGAGGGCGACGACGCCGCCAACTGCACGGCCACGACGACCGGTTGGCCGATCGCGGAGGGAGTGCCGGAGGACATCTCCGGCGGCCCGTGGCAACTCAAGACGGAGAACATCGACGTCGGCGAGCAGACGATGACGCTGACTCCCAACCCGCAGTGGTACGGCGACGGCCCGTGGCTGGAGCGCCTCATACACCAGGCGATCGACACCGCGGTGCCGAACGTGGCCGTGGCGGCGCTGCGCAGCGGTGAGGTGCATCTGATCAGCGCCAAGCCGCAGCTGGACCTGGCCGTTGCCTTGCGGCAGCTCGCGCCCGGAGTCACCCTCGATGTCACCTTCGGGTTGTCGTTCCTGCACCTGGACCTCAACACAGTCAACGTGCACCTGGCCAAGCCCGAGGTGCGGAGGGCCTTCGCGCTGAGTCTGGACCGCGCGGAACTGGTCGCGGCCACGGCCGGCCAGTTCGACGCCCGCGCGCAGGTGCTCAACAACCGGTTCTACGTCAACACCCAGCCGGAGTATCAGGACACGGCCCCGGCGCAGTACAACGCACCTGACATCGCCGGTGCGAAGGATCTGCTGGAGTCCGCCGGCTACGTGCTCGGCCCTGACGGTGTCTATGCCCACCCCCTGGACGGCCCACTGCGGCTGACCCTGTCCACGCTGCCGAACAACCCGCTGTTCGAGCAGACGATCGACCTGGCGTCCGTGCAGGCCGCCAAGGCCGGTTTTGCCATCACGAAGTCCCTCGACCCGGACATCTTTGGTGGCCCGGACCGGCCGACCAGCCTGGAGTCCCGAGGATTCGACATCGCGCTGTTCACCTGGACCTCGTCGCCGTACGTGTCCGGACTCTCCGCGCTCTATCGGACCGGCGGCGCCCAGAACTACGCCGGCGTCTCCAACGCCGCAGTGGACGGGCTGCTGGACCAGCTCTCCACTGAAGTCGACGCCGAAGCCGCCGCCGACCTGGCCAACCGGGCTGACCGGCTGCTGTGGGAGGAGATGGTGACCATTCCGCTGTACCAGTACCCCACGGTGACCGCGTGGAACAGCGACTTCGAGGGAATCGCCCCGAATGCCACCAGCGCCGGGCCGCTGTGGAACTCAGAGGAGTTCCGCCGGGGGCGCGGGTGATCCGTCGGGTGCCGCGGTGAGCGGCGAGTCAGGCGCCAGGTCCAAGGCGGCGACCGCGGTCGGGACGTCGGGGTGCAGGCGGCCGTGCTCGGCCAGCCAGCGACCGCGCCGGGTACGGAGCAGGACGTCGCGCGGCGGTCCGCGCATGGCGGCCAGGTGAAGCTGGACGCCGTTTTCGCCGAGCGCCTGCTCCAGCCGGTTGAGCATCTCGGTGCCGCTGTAATCGATCCAGGTCATCGCGCTGGCGTCGAAGACCACGTAGCGCAGGGCCGGCCGCTCGGTGACCACAGCGAGGATCCGGTCGGCCACCGCCTGGTGGTTGGCGAAGTACAGCGGGGCGTCCAGGCGCAGCAGAAGCACGGCAGGGTCGGTATGGATGTCGTCGTGGCGGGCCAGGTTGCGGTAGCGCGACGTGCCGCTGACCCGGCCCAGCTCGGGGAAGGGCGGGCGGGCCGACTGCCGCAGGAACAGCATCAGGCTCACGCCTACACCGACGGCCAACCCGGTGACCGGTCCGAACGCGGCCGTGGCGGTGAAGGCGGCCAGCAGGGCGAGCAGGTCGGTACGCCGCACCCGGGCCACCTCGAGCGCGGCGCGAATGTCGACCAGGCCGGCCACCGCGACCACGATGATCGCGGCCAGCGCCACGGTAGGCACGACAGCCAGGGCCGGGCTGAGGGTCAGCAGGATCACCGCAACCGCGGCGGCGGTCAGCAGGCAGGCCAGGGGAGTGCGCGCTCCGGCGCCGAACATGATCGCGCCGCGGGAGAAGCCGGCGGCCACGTTGAGGCCGCGGAACAGCCCGCACGCGACGTTGGCCGCGCCCAGCGCGAGCAGCTCCTGGTTGGCGTCCAGCCGGCTGCGCGTGCGCTGGGCGAACATTGACGTCGCGCTCATCGACTCGAGGTAGGAAATCAGGGCCAGCGCGGCCGCGGCCGGGAGCAGCGCCCTGAGGTCGGCTCCGGCCAGGCTCGGCAGGGTGGGCACCGGCAAACCGTGCGGGACGTCCCCGACCAGCCGCAGCCGGTCACCCTGGACGAGCGCGGCGACGACGGTGGCCGCCACCAGCACGACCAGCGGCGCCGGGAGCCACGCCGGCAGCCGCCGACGAAGGAGGACCAGGGCAGCGACACAGCCCAGTCCGACCGCGGTCGTGGCCACCTGCGCCCCGTCGATGTTCTCGGCGACGACCCCCAGGCCGGCGCCCAGCGATCCGGGGGTGCCGCGCTCCGGCAGTCCCAGCAGCGTGGGCAACTGCACGACGACGATGGTCAAGGCGGCGGCCATCGTGAAGCCGGTGACGACCGGGCCGGACACGTAACTCACCAGCCCGCGGCCCAGACGCAGCAGTCCGGCCCCGACCTGGAGTAGCCCGGACAGGAGCGCGAGGGTGCCGGCCAGGACGACGTAGCGCTGCGGGTCACCGCCGGCCAGAGGGCCGACGGCGGCGGCC
>JACCSC010000515.1 GCA_013813215.1 Geodermatophilaceae bacterium
TCCCGCGATTCGGCATGATGTGCGCACCTGACCGTCGCGAAGGAGCCTCATGCCGGCCCGAGGGCTGATCACCAGCGGTTCCTACTCGATCACCGTGCGGATGACCGCTTCGCTTGACCCCGGTGTCATCGGCCGGGTGGCGACCGCGATCGGCGACGCGGGCGGGGTGGTCACCGCGATCGACGTCGCCGACTCGCGTAGCGACGCGATCATCCTGGACGTGACCTGTTCGGCCGCCGACGGCGAGCACGCCGAGGAGATCGTGACCGCGCTGCGCGCCGTACAGGACGTCACCGTCGGCAAGGTCAGCGACCGGACGTTCCTGCTCCACCTCGGCGGGAAGCTCGAAGTCCGGTCGCGCGTCCAGCTCAAGACGCGCGACGACCTGTCGATGGCCTACACCCCCGGTGTCGCACGGGTCTGCCTGGCGCTGGCCGCGAACCCCGACGATGTACGCCGGCTGACCATCAAGGGCAACACGGTCGCGGTCGTCACCGACGGCAGCGCGGTGCTCGGCCTCGGCGACCTCGGCCCGGGCCCGGCGCTGCCGGTGATGGAAGGCAAGGCCGCGCTGTTCAAGCGGTTCGCCGGCATCGACGCCTGGCCGATCTGCCTGGACACCAAGGACGTCGACGAGATCGTCCGCACGGTGGAACTCATCGCGCCGGGCTTCGGTGGGATCAACCTGGAGGACATCAGCGCGCCGCGCTGCTTCGAGATCGAGCGCCGGCTGCGCGAGCGGCTGTCCATCCCGGTGTTCCACGACGACCAGCACGGGACCGCCATCGTCGTGCTCGCCGCGCTGGCCAACGCGCTGCGCGTGGTCGAGAAGTCGCTGTCCACGGTGCGGGTCGTCGTGGCCGGCGCCGGGGCGGCCGGCACCGCGATAGTGACCCTGCTGCTGGCCGCCGGCATGAAGAACGTGCTGGTCTGGGACCGCGAGGGCATCCTCGACGGGGACGACGAGCGGCTCAGCGGCGCCAAGCTGGAGTTGGCGCGGCGGACCAATCCCGAGCACCGCCGGGGTGACCTGCGGGAGGCGCTGGTCGGGGCCGACGTGTTCGTCGGGGTCGCGGCCGGCGGGATCCTGCAACCGGAGGACCTCGAGGTGATGGCGCCGGACGCGGTCGTCTTCCCGCTGGCCAATCCCACTCCCGAGGTGGACCCCATCGCCGCCCGCAAGTACGCCGCGGTGGTCGCCTCCGGGCGCTCGGACGTGCCGAACCAGATCAACAACGTGCTCGCCTTCCCCGGGGTCTTCCGCGGCCTGCTCGACGCGCGGGCCCGCGAGATCACCACGGAGATGCTGCTCGCGGCCGCGCGGGCGCTGTCGCGGATCGTCACCGACGAGCAGCTCAACGCCAACTACATCGTCCCGAGCGTGTTCGATCCTGCTGTGGCGCCGGCGGTCGCGGCGTCGGTGCGCGAGAGCGCGATCGCCGCGGCCGAGCGGGCCAAGCCGCGCAAGGCCTCCTGGGAGACGTGACCCGCGCTGGTCACCGCCACCACCGGCGAGTGGTCCCGACACGCTGAGTCGAGCCACGCTGCCCAGGCGTGTCGGGACCACTTCCGCCCCAGTGACCGGTACTGGCAGCGAGGCGGGCTGCGTGGTGAGATCGCGGGCGTGCCGGAGCTACCCGAGGTCGAGGCGCTTGCCGCGTTCCTGCGCGAGCGGGCGGTCGGCCGCATCCTGACCCGGGTCGACCTGTGCCAGCTGTCGGCGATCAAGACCTTCGACCCACCGCACACCGCCCTGGCCGGGCTGGAGGTCACGGGCGCGGGGCGGTTCGGAAAGTTCCTGGACCTCGACGTCAGCGGGTTGCACCTCGTCGTACATCTCGCCCGGGCCGGCTGGCTGCACTGGCGCGACCAGCTGCCCCCTGCGCCCCCGAAACCCGGTCGCGGGCCGATCGCCGCGCGGGTCCATCTCGACGACGGTGGGGGATTCGACCTGACCGAACAGGGCACGAAGAAGGGGCTGGCGATCTACGTCGTGCGCAGCCCGGCGGAGGTGCCCGGGATCAGCCGACTCGGTCCCGACGCGATGACGCTGTCGCCCGACGACCTCAAGACGATCCTGAAGGGACACCGGGGCCAGCTCAAGGGCTCGTTGACCGAGCAGGGCCTGATCGCCGGTATCGGTAACGCGTACTCCGACGAGATCCTGCACCTGGCGCGGATGTCACCGTTCAAGCCGGCGCACAGCCTCACCGACGCCGAGATCGAACGTCTGCACGAGGCGATGCGGGCCACCTTGGACGATGCAGTACGCCGGTCCATCGGCCAGGACGCCGCTCGCCTCAAGGGCGAGAAGCGGTCCGGGCTGCGGGTGCACGCCCGCACCGGCCTGCCCTGTCCGGTCTGCGGCGACACCGTGCGCGAGGTGTCCTTCGCCGACAAGTCGCTGCAGTACTGCGCGACCTGCCAGACCGGCGGGAAGCCGTTGGCGGACCGGCGTACGTCGAAGTTCCTCCGTTGAGCGCGAGCCGAGGCTAGCGCTCGCAGTCGTCGACGATCTCGCCGTTGACGCAGGTGTCGGTGCCCTCTTCGCCGTCGAGGTCGTCGGTGCCGACCCCGCCGTCGAGGCGGTCGTTGCCGATCTGGCCGTCGATCTCGTCGTTGCCGGCCTCGCCGAACAGGAAGTCGTTGCCGGCGTCGCCGTCGATCTCCTCGTTGCCCGGTCCACCGCAGACCAGGTCCTGACCGCCGCCGGCGTCGATGTCGTCGTTGCCGCCGAGGCCGGCGATCACGTCAGATCCCGCGGTGCCGTTGATGACGTCCGGTCCCGCGGTGCCGACGATCGTGGCCACCCGTCCCTTGCACATGACAGCGGCGGCGGTGCCGCTGGAGGCCAACCCGACTACCGACACCGAGGTGAACGCGGCCACCGCGAACACGCTCGCCGCGGCCCGCCATGACTTGGCTGATCTGTTCATGTAATCCTCCTTCGTAGGGTGCTGCTACCTGGCGGCATCCTGACGGTCATCGTGTGCACGGCACAGTTGTCCGAAGGTCGTAGGACCGAGGCGTCGCTACCAGCGGACCAGCTTCCACACCTCGGGTAGGGCCGCGCCCTCCCCGCCCACCTGGGCGAAGAGCGAGACCGCCAGCTTGAGGTGCACCATCGCCTCGTCTCCATGGCCGCAGGCATGCAACAGGTCGGCCAGGTTGTTCTGCAGCGCCGCCGCCCGGTGCCGATCTCCCAGCGCGGCGCCCAGGTCCACCGCGGTTCGGGTCAGCGCGATGGCCTGATCCAGTTGGCCGCTGTCGCGGTGGGCGAGGGCGAGGTTGTTCAAGGCGGCCACCCGGGCGTAGGGGTCGCCGACGGACTCGGCCAGGGCCAGGCTGGCCCGAAGGTGGGTGAGCGCGTCCGCGGGCCGGCCCGAGGTCGTGGCCAGCAGGCCCAGCAGGTTCTCCGCCTGGGCTACGGTCCGCTGGTCGCCGGTCTGCTCGGCCAGCCCGCGGGCCCGGCCGGCGAGCTCGGCGGCATCGGCCGGCCGGCCGTCGGCCTCGGCGGTCAGGCTCAGGTCCACAGTGATCCGGGCCCGGGCGGCCAGGTCATCGGCCGCGACGGCGGACAGCGCGGCGGTGAAGTGGGAACTGGCCAGCGCCCAGTCGCCTCGGCGATGGTGCACCTGGCCGATCCGCTGCTCGATGTAGGCGAGCCGCTCTGACGGGCCGGTGGCGGCTGCGGTCTCGAAGCTCGCCAGCGCCCCCGCGTAGTTCCCCTGCTGGGTCTGCACCTCGCCGAGCGCCACGTGCAGCGCCGACGGCTCGGGGTGGCCGAGCGCGAGCGCGGCCCGCAGGTGCTCGACCGCCTCGGCGTGCGCGAACAGCGCGCAGGCGTGCTCGGAGGCGCGTACGTACGCCGTCGCCGCCTCCACGTCCCGGCCGGCCTGCAGCAGGTGCCGCGCCACCGCAGCGGGAGGCAACGGCAAGAGAGCGGCCCGGGTGTGCAGGAGCCGGCGACGAGCCAGGCTCGTGTCGTCGTACACGAGCGCCCGCAACTGCTCGTGGCTGAAGTCGTAGTCCCGCGGTCCCTCGCGGACCAGCCCACGCTGGGTGAGTTCCTCGACGGCGTCGACGGTCTCCTCGTCGCCGCGGCCGCTCACGGTCCGCACCGTCTCCACGTCGAAGGACCGGCCGAGGACGGCCGCGGCGGCGAGCACCTGACGCGCGGTCTCGCTGACCGGATCGAGGCGGGTGCGCATCAGGTCGCGGGCTCCGGCGCCCAGCGTCCACGCCGCCGCGGGATCGGTCCCCAGCGCGGTCAGGTACTCGACGAGCAGGAAGGGCAGGCCCTCGGTCTGGGCGTGCACCTCACCGACGTTGCCGGGCGCGTCTGCGGCCCCCCGCAGCGCCAGCGCGACGTCGGCCTCGGTCAGTCGTTCGAGCCGGTACGCCGCACCGTGTCCGGCGGTGGCCACGTCCCTGACCACCCCACGCAGGGCGTGCTCCGGCGCGGCGCGCCAGGTCAGGAGGACCAGGAGCGGACGGTCGGCCAGCCGGCGCAGGCCGTAGGACAGCAGCTCCAACGACGAGTCGTCGGCGAACTGCACGTCGTCGATCAGGAGGACGCCGGGCACCGGCCCCCCCACGGCGAGGGTCACCGCCTCCCAGACCCCGGCCAGGAAGCTCGCCGCGGCGCCCGGGCCGTCCAGGGCCGGCGAGGCCTCGGAGCCGGGGGTACGCAGCTCGGGCAGCAGTCGGGCGACCTCGCGCCGGGTCGCGGCCGGCAGTCGATCAACCCACCCCGGATCCCCGGCCAGCCGGGTCCGCAGGGCGTCGATCACCGGGGCGTAGGCCAGGCCCGACTCCTCCAGGTAGGCCCGGCCCAGCAAGGCGATCCCACCCGCAGCGCGGACCCGGTCGATGATCTCCTCGGCGAGCCGGGTCTTGCCTATCCCGGCCTCCCCTTCCAACACCGCGACCCGGCCGTGGACGGCGCTGGCCCGATGCGCGCGGACGAGCCGGCGCAGTTCGTCGTCACGACCGACCAGGGCCAACCGCGAGGGCGGGGGATCCGGGTCGGCCGCCGGGGTCGGGGTCGGGTCGAGGTCGCCTCGGCTGATTGCCTCGTACAGCGCCGTGGTCTCCCGTAACGGCGGTACGCCGAGCTCGCGGGACAGCGTGCGCACGCACTCGCGGTAGCCGACCATCGCTCCCGCCCGGTCACCGGTCACCGCGGACAGCCGGATGACCGCGCGGTGGGCCGGCTCGTGCAACCGGTCGAGGTCCAACCACCGTCGGGCGTGCCGCAGCGCGACGGCGACGTCTCCCCGCTCCTCCCGGTCGGCGGCCAGGCGGGCGAGCACGATGGACAGCTCGCGGCGCAGCGCCTCGGCCTCGGCCCGCTGCCAGTGCTCGAAGCCGGGCGCATCGCGGACGGCGAAGCCCTCCATGAAGTCGGCATGGAAGGCGGCGGCCGCCGCCCCCAGTTCGCCGTCGGCGACCAGCGCGCGGAACCGGTGCACGTCGACCCGCAGACCCCCACCCGCGACCAGGCGCACCCGGTCCCGCGTGCTCTCCACCCGGTCGGCTCCGATGGCCGCCCGAAGACTGGACAGCGTGCGGCGCAGCGCCCCACGGGCGTGTTCGATGTCGCGGCTCGGCCAGAGCAGTTCCGCCAGCGCATCGCGGGACCGGGCCCGGCCGCTGACTGCGAGGTGGGCCAGCAGGGCCATCGCCTTGCGGGTGTCGAACGCGACCGGTTCGCCCGCACACTCGACGCGGGGCGAGCCGAACAGCGTGACCTCGAGCATGGCTGCCTCAGGACGAAACGGACCGTCTAGCCCATTCGTAACGATTCTTTCACGCCGCCGGTGAAGATTGTCCCGGCAACGAGGAGAGTGTGCGATGCCCGGTGACAGTCGGGCCGTCCGCGTGGCGACGAGAGGGTACGTCGTGGACCGTTCGCGTCGGACCGGGCCGGTGGGTGTGGCCAGCGTCGCGCTGGCCACCCGGGCGACCAGGCTGCGCGTGGTCGCCGTCGTCGTGACCCTGGTCGGCTTCCTCAGCTTGGTGGCCAACGTGGCCATCTCAGCGGCGTCGGACCGGGTCGGCTGGGCCGATACCGGCTGGCCGTGGCAGGCGGCCACGGCGGCCTGCGTGGTGGCCGGTGCGCTGATCGCCCTGTCCCGACCCACCCACCCCATCGGCTGGCTGTTCCTGGCGCTGGGCGTGCTCACCCCGCTCAGCGGTGCGATCCTCGCCGCCCAACTGCATGTCGCCGGAACTGCGCCCTCCTGGTGGCTCACCGGACCGGAGGCGGTGGCCACGGCCGAGACGGCGACCATCCCGCTCGTCCTGCTGCTGTTCCCCACCGGGCGGCTGCTCTCCCGCCGGTGGCGCATCGGAGTCGCATTCGTCCTGGGCGCCGCCGTTGTCGGCACGTTGTCGGCGGTCATGAACGGTGGCTGGGGTGGTGACTACCCTGGCGAAGCGGGCTCGGCGCCGAGCCCGATCCGCGGCCGCCTGCATCCCCTCGGCGACGTGCTGCCCGCCGTCTTCTACCCGCTGCTACTGGCCGGGTTCGTCGCCGCCGGCCTCTCGCTCGTCGTGCGCTACCGGCGCAGCCGGGGCGAGGAGCGGCTGCAGCTGCGCTGGCTGGCCGCGGCCGCGGCTCTCCTCCTGGTGCTCGCGCCGTTCAGCATCCTCGGCGGCGGCAACGACGACGTGGTGACCGCCCTTTTCGTGGTCAACATCTGCCTGATCCCGCTCGCTGCCGGCGTCGCTGTCCTCCGGTACCGGCTCTACGACATCGACGTGGTGATCAACCGCACCCTGGTGTACGCCGGGCTGAGTGCCATCCTGGCGGGGGCGTACCTCGGGTCGGTCCTCGTCCTGCAGTTCGCGCTGCGGCCGCTGACCGACCGCTCGGACCTCGCCGTCGCCGGCTCGACGCTGGCCGTGGCCGCGCTGTTCCGGCCGGCCCGGGCCCGGATCCAGGCGGCGGTGGACCGCCGGTTCTACCGCCGGCGGTACGACGCCGCACAGACGCTGGAGATGTTCAGCGGGCGACTGCGGGAGCAACTCGACCTGGAGGCGCTGGGCGCGGACTTGCGCGGCGTCGTGAAGGAGACGGTGCAGCCGTCGTACGTCTCGCTGTGGCTGCGGCCGGCGCGATGAGCAAACGGACCGCGGCCTGGTTCCTCGTGATCACCCTGGCTCTCATGGTGGCCGGGGTCCTGCTGTCGCTCGGACGGGAGTCGGTGTACGACACGTCGCTCTACGGCCTGGTGCTTCCGGGCGTCCTGGCCGGCTCAGGCGCGTTGGTGGCCCGCGCCCATCCGGCCAATCCGATCGGCTGGCTGTTCTGCGGCTTCGCCCTCTTCACGGCGCTGGCCGAACTCGCCGAGGGTTACGGGCACTACGCGATCGACAGCGGTCTGCCCGGCGGCGTCTGGGGCGAGTGGGTCATCTCGTGGTCGTGGATCG
>JACCSC010000002.1 GCA_013813215.1 Geodermatophilaceae bacterium
GTGCTCAACCTCGCCCGGGCCGCCGTACCGGCCCTGCTCCAGCGCCCGGAGCCGCGCACCGGCCGCTTCGTCGCCATCGCCTCGGTCGCGGCCGAGCGCGGCCTGTGGCGGCTCTCGGCGTACACCGCCGCCAAGCACGCAGTGCTGGGCCTGGTCCGGGGTCTGGCTGCCGACCTGCGCGGCACCGGGGTGACCGCGACCGCGGTGTCTCCGGGTTCGACGGACACCGCCATGCTGCGCGCCACCGCCGGGCTCTACGAGATGCCCGAGGTCGCGGACTTCGCCGCCCATCAGCTCATCGACCGGCTCATCGACCCCGCGGAGGTGGCCGCCGCGATCGGCTGGCTCTGCTCCGCGGAGGCCGGAGCCGTGACCGGCAGCGTGGTCCAGGTCGACGGCGGCTTCACCGGGTGAGGCCGGGTGTCGGCGTACCGCCAGCCGGAGCACGGTTGCCCGACGGTTTCTGTGTTCAGTTCGACCGGCGGACCCGAGCCCTGCACGAGCGGGCGTTGCTGGGCGGCGCGCCGCTGCGGCTGCTCCGGCTCTCGCCGGTGGCGGTCCGGCTCCTCGCCGGGCGTCGTCGGCTCACCGTCAGCGACGCGACCAGCGCCGCGCTGGCCCGCCGCCTGCTCGACGCCGGGGTGGCGCACCCCAGGCCGCAGACGGTGCCCCAGGCGCCGGCAGTCACCGTCGTCGTACCGGTGAAGGACCGCCCAGCCGGCCTGACCCGGCTGCTGGCAGCCGTGCGGGAGACGGCGGAGGACGTCCCGATCGTCGTTGTGGACGACGGGTCGCGGGACGCCGCGGAGGTGCGCCGGATCACCGACCGGTACGACGCCGCCGTCCACCGCCACCCGCAGCCCCGAGGCCCGGCGGCGGCGCGCAATCGAGGGCTGGCCGAGGCGCGGACGGCGTTCGTCGCCCTGCTCGACTCCGACTGCATCCCTTTGCCGGGGTGGCTGGACCGGCTCCTGCCGCACCTGAGTGATCCGCTGGTCGCCGCAGTCGCCCCGCGGATCGTCGCCACCGGCACGGGGGCCGGTCTCCTGGCCCGCTACGAGACCGTCGCGAGCGCGCTGGACCTGGGCCCCCGGGAGGGACCGGTCACGCCGCACGGCCACGTCCCGTACGTGCCGAGCGCCGCCCTGCTGGTCCGGCGGGATGCGCTCGGGGCGGGCTACGACGAGGCGATGCACGTCGCGGAGGACGTCGACCTGGTCTGGCGGCTGGGAGAGGCAGGCTGGCGGGTCCGCTACGAGCCGGCCGCCGAGGTCGCGCACGACCACCGCACCACGCTGCCGGACTGGGCGCGGCGGCGGATCTTCTACGGCACGGGGGCGGCGCCGCTGGCCGAACGGCACGGGGGCGCGGTGGCCCCGCTGGTGCTGTCGCCCTGGTCGCTGACCGCCTGGTTGGTGCTGGCGACCGGGCCTCGGCGTGGCCTGCCGGTCGCGGTGGCGATCCTGGCCGTGGCGACCGGCCGGCTGCACCGTCGGCTGGCCGACATCGACCCGGGGGGCCTGCTCGCCGCTCGCCTGGTCGGCCTCGGTACGGCGTACGCCGGCCGGCAGCTCTCCGCGGCGCTGACCCGGCACTACTGGCCGATCGCTGTTCTCACGGCGACCCGCAGCCCTCGCGCGGCCAAGCTGCTCGCGCTGGCCGCCTTCACCGACGCGGTGGCCGCCTGGTGGCCGCACCGCACGGCGATCGGCCTGCCGAGGTTCCTGGTGGCACGGCGGCTGGACGACCTCAGCTACGGCGCCGGGCTGTGGTGGGGGGCCATCCGGAGCGGATCGGCGCGCGCCCTTCGCCCTCGACTGCGCACCGCGTAGGGTCCGGCCACCTACACCTCGCCGGAGGGCTTGCGATGGCAGATCCCGTGGTGGCCGCCCCGCGGATGAACTCGCTCATCCACCGAGCCGTGCTGCGTGACCTCGACCGCTTCGGCCAGGCGCTGCCGCAGTTCAGCTCCGGTGACCGCGGCCGGGCGACCGGGTTGGGCGACGCCTTCGATCGGCTCGACCGGTTGCTCACCCATCACCACGAAGGCGAGGAGGAGCACCTGTGGCCGTTGCTGCGCCGCCAGCCGCAGGACGCGGTCGAGGTCGGCCAGCTCACCGAGGAGCACGACCGCATCGTCAGCGCGCTGGGTATCGCGCGCACGACGTTCGGCCGGCTGCGCACGAGCGCCTCGGCCACGGACGCGCAGGAGGCGGGGGCCGCGGTGGATGAGGTGCGGGCAGCCGCGGCGGCGCATTTCCAGCACGAGGAGCGCGACCTCCCGGAGCTGCTGGCCGCTGCGGACCAGGAGGCCCTGCCGGGAGCGGTGCGCAAGCTCGGACGCGGGCAGCCGCTGCGTGAGGCGCTGGTCTTCCTGCAGTGGGTAGCCGACGGCACCGACGCTGACCAGCGAGCGTTCCTGCGTTCGACCATCCCGCCGCCGGTGCACTGGCTGTCCAAGCGGTTGGCCGGACGGCGCTACGCCGCCGTCACGTCGGCAGCGTGGGGCTGACCGCTTCCGGACAAGGGCCTCGTTTCGGGACGGCCCGGCACCCGGCCCGGTCTACGCTCGCGCGGTGGCTTCCGAGCGGCTCCGGACCCGGACCGTGTGGCCCATCATCGTGTTGCTGCTCGCAATCGTGCTGGCGTTCTTCACGATCCGCGTCCTCACCGACGCCCCGAACATCGCCGCCGGTGTGGTTCCCGAGGACGGGTACGAGCGCCGGTACGCCGAGCACCCGCTGATCGCGTATGCACACATCGTCCCCGGTGTGATCTACATCGTCGGCGCGCCGTTCCAGCTCAGCCGGCGCTTCCGGGAGGCGAACGTCCACCGGCACCGGTTGCTCGGGCGCGTCCTGCTGCCGGCCGGCCTGCTGGCCGGGGTCTTCGGCGTCGCCTTCGGTGTCCCGTACTCCTTCGGCGGCATCACCGAGGCGACCGCGGCGGCGGCGTTCGGCAGCTGGTTCGTCGTCGCCCTTCTCCTGGCCTACCGGGCCATCCGCGCCGGTGACGTGACCGCGCACCGGCGCTGGATGATCCGGGCGTTCGCCATCGGGCTCGCGGCGGGCACGATCAGGATCTGGATCGGGTTGTTCCAGGGCTTCGGCGTGCTGTCGTTCGAGGACAGCTTCGGCCCGGCGTTCTGGCTCGGCTTC
Organism: Geodermatophilaceae bacterium; assembly: GCA_013813215.1. Taxonomy (GTDB): domain Bacteria; phylum Actinomycetota; class Actinomycetes; order Mycobacteriales; family Geodermatophilaceae; genus JACCSC01. The sequence goes on from JACCSC010000002.1 coordinate 3,159, forward strand.
GGCCTGCACGCTGTCGTGGCTGAGTTGTACCTGGCACGTCGGCCCGGCGTCGGCCGCGAGGTGGTCCGCACCGCGTAGGTGGCGAGGACCGGGATGTCAAGAGGCGCGATAGCGCAGCCGGGCCGTCTCCATCGCCTCGATGTTGGCCTCCGCCCAGGCGCGGATGCCCCTGTGCAACTGCTCCAGCCCCTGTCCCAGCGACGTCAGCGTGTAGTCGACGCGGGGCGGGATCGTCGGGTACTGGACTCGCTCGACCAGTCCGTCGCGCTCGAGGCTGCGCAGCGTCTGCGTCAGCATCTTCTGCGACACGCCGGGAATTGCGCGGCGCAGTTCGCTGAAGCGCAGCGTGCCCTCCGACAGTGCACCGGTGACCAGTGTCGTCCACTTGTCCCCGATGCGGTCCAGTGCTTGACGCGAGGGGCAACGCGGGTCGTACACATTGGCCGAGACGCCGGCCGGCAAGCACCATGTCTGGGAATCGGTCACCCTGGGAGTCTCGGACGGCGACTCGGTTACGTCAAGGTGCCTACTTCCCCAGAGAGACCTGCCCACCTAGCGTCGGATCCATGACACGGATACAGGCCGCGATGCTTGCAATGGCTGTGCTCACGGCGACGGCGTGCGGGGACGACGAGGCCGAGACCGATTTCACGCTCCCAGGCGAGCGGGTCTTTCCCGAGGGGATCGCGTGCGACCATGCCACCGGAGACCTGTACGTCGGCAGCACTGAGGACGGCAGCGTGTTCCGGGGCAACGTCGACGAGCCCGGCGAGTTCGAGGTGTTCCTCGAACCGGGCGCCGACGGCCGGGCTGCCGTGACGGGCATGAAAGTCGACGACGAGGGCCGGCTGTTCGTTGCCGGGCGCCAGACCGGCCGGGTGTTCGTGTACGACACGAGCAGCGCAGAGTTGCTCCGCTCCTTCGAAACGGCGGCGGCCGGTGAGGACGTGCTCGTCAACGACATCACGTTCGGGTTGGACGCCGCCTACCTCACCGACTCCCTCCGGCCGGTGCTGTACCGCATCCCGCTGGACGATGGTGAGATCGGTGACATCGAGCCCTGGCTCGATCTCACCGGCCTCGTCCCCTATGAGGACGCGTTCAACCTCAACGGCATCACGGCGACCGACGACGGCCGCTACCTCGTCACCGTGCATGCGGATCGGGGAGAGCTCTACCGCATCGACACGTTGACGGAACAAGTCGATCCCATCGAGCTCGGCGGGGCTGATCTGACAACAGGAGACGGCCTGCTCCTGGACGGCAACACACTGTTCGCGGTGCTCACCGACCCGGAACCTCGGGTGGTTCGCCTCGAACTGGCCGCAGATGCGCTGTCCGCGGACGTCGTAGCGGACATCACCGACCCCTCCTTCGCCTACCCCACCACGCTCGCGCAGTGCGGAACCGACCGCATCCAGGTCGTCAACTCGCAACTCGATCAGGCTGAGGGCGGTGACCCGGAGCTGCCCTTCACCGTCTCCGACGTACCGGTCGACATCAGCTGATCCCCCCGGACCCACCGGCGGCGCCAAGACGACCGGCGCGTCGGGTCTCAGGAGGCAGTCCTTGCGCAGACTCTCCGTTTGCACAGTTTGTTGTCCCCGCCCTTGTGCGCACCTGCCGGGTCCGGTTGTCTGAGCAAGAGTGGGCGGTCTCCCGCGGGGGGCACGTCTCGCTCTCGCTGCCCTGAGCGGGCCGCCGTCTCGGCAGTCAGCTCACTCGGAGAACCTTGGCTTTGGAGGGCGCATGACCCGCATCTCAATGACCGTCGACGGGGTCGAGTACGACGACGACGTCGAACCCCGGCTACTCCTCGTGCACTACTTGCGAGAGCAGCTGGGCTTGGTCGGCACCGTGGTCGGCTGTGACACCAGCAACTGCGGCGCCTGCACGGTGCTCCTGGGCGGCAAGTCCGTCAAGAGTTGCACGGTCCTCGCCGTACAGGCCGACGAATCCGAGGTGACCACTATCGAGGGGCTGTCCACCGACGGCGCCCTGCACCCGGTACAGAAGGCCTTCCACGAGAACCACGCGCTGCAGTGCGGGTTCTGCACTCCCGGCATGATCTTGGCCGCCGTGGACCTGCTCGGACAGAACCCGAACCCCTCGGAGGCGGAGATCCGCGAGGGCATCGAGGGCAACCTGTGCCGCTGCACGGGATACCAGAACATCGTCAAGGCCGTATCGGCGGCCGCCGGCGCATCGAGCAGCACGGGAGGAAGTCAGTGACCGTCACCGAGGAGCGGCCGACAGCTGAGGTCGGCAAGGCCCGGCTGCGCAAGGAGGACGCCCGGCTCATCACCGGTCAGACCAACTGGACGGACAACATCGTCGTCCCCGGCATGCTGCATCTGGCCATCCTGCGCAGCCCGTTCGCACACGCCAGGATCACCTCGCTGAACGTCGAGGCGGCCAAGTCACGCCCGGGCGTGATCGCCGTGTTCACCGGCAAGGACTTCGCCGAGGAGCAGGGGACGATCCCCTGCGCCTGGCCGGTCACCCCGGACATGGTCAACCCGGGCCACCCGTCGCTGGCCGTCGACGAGGTCAAGCATGCCGGCGAGGCGGTCGCCGTCGTCATCGCCCGCGACAAGTACGCCGCGCAAGACGCCCTCGAGCACATCGACATCGACTACGACAGCCTGCCCGTGGTCCTCGACATGGAGGCCGCCGTCGGCGACGGGGCGGACAAGGTCCACTCGCACATCGGCGGCAACCAGTCCTTCTCGTTCGTGTTCGACGCCGGCGACGCCGGGACCGGCGAACCTACGCAGGACGCCTTCGACAACGCCGAGGTCGTCGTCAGCCGCCGCTTCATCCAGCAGCGACTCATTCCCGCCTTCATGGAGCCTCGCTCCACGGTCGTGCAGCCGGTGGGTGACGGCTTCACGATGTGGACATCGACCCAGGTCCCGCACATCCTGCGGCTGATGCTCGCCCTCACCCTCGGCGTGCCCGAGCACAAGCTGCGGGTCATCGCCCCCGACGTCGGCGGCGGCTTCGGCGGCAAGCTGCAGG
>JACCSC010000004.1 GCA_013813215.1 Geodermatophilaceae bacterium
CCGGCAACCCGGCCGGGGTGAGTGGACTCGCGGACTTCACCGACGCCGCGCTGACCCTCGCACTGTGTGCCGAGGAGGTCCCCTGCGGCGCCGCGTCGGCGACCGTCTTCGAGGTGGCCGGGCTGACTCCGCAGCCGGACACCCTGGAGCAGGACGCTCGCGCCGTCCTGACCAAGGTCGAACTCGGCGAGGTGGACGCTGCCCTCGGCTACCGCACCGACGTCCTGGCCGGCGGTGACCGGGTCGAGGGGATCGACTTCCCCGAGTCCGCCGAGGCGGTCAACGACTACCCGATCGCAGCACTGGCCGAGGCCCCGAACCCCGGCGCGGCCGCGGCCTGGGTGGAGTTCGTCCAGTCCGGCCCCAGCCGTGCAGTGTTGGCGGAGGCCGGGTTCCAACTGCCGTGACCTCGCCCCTTGCCCGCGCGAGCCGGGCTCGTCAGGAGGTCGACGGGGCGACCGGCGTACCCGCTGTCCTCCTGCTCCCGGCCCTGCTCGGGGTGCTGTTCCTCGTCCTGCCCATGGCGGCGCTGCTGATCCGGGTGCCCTGGTCGTCCTTGGGCTCGCTGCTCGCCGAACCCGAAGTCCGCCAGGCACTACGGCTTTCGGTCGTCTCGGCCTCGCTGGCCACGCTGATCTCCCTCGTGCTCGGCGTACCGCTGGCCTGGGTCATGGCCCGGACCCGGGTGCGGGGGCGGGCCGTGCTGCGCGCGCTGGTCACCGTCCCGCTGGTGCTGCCGCCGGTGGTAGGGGGCGTGGCACTGTTCCTCGCCCTCGGTCGTCGCGGTGTCATCGGCGGGCCGCTGTACGACGCCACCGGCATCTCCTTCCCGTTCACGACCACGGCGGTCGTGCTGGCCGAGACCTTCGTGGCCATGCCCTTCCTGGTGATCAGCGTCGAGGGGGCGCTGCGGGCGGCCGACCGGCGCTTCGAGGACGCCGCGGCGACCCGGGGGGCCGACCGGGCCACCACGTTCCGCCGGGTGACCCTGCCGCTCGTCCTGCCCGGCGTCGCCGCGGGCGCCGTCCTGTGCTGGGCGCGCGCGCTCGGCGAGTTCGGCGCGACCATCACCTTCGCCGGCAACTTTCCCGGGACGACGCGCACGATGCCCCTGCAGGTCTACCTCGCGCTGCAGACCGATCCGGAGTCGGCGATCGCGCTCAGCCTGGTGCTGCTGGTGGTGTCCATCGGCACGCTGCTGCTCTTGCGGGACCGCTGGCTGATGCGGACATGAGCCTCGCCGCGCACGTCTACGTCCACCGCGGTCCGCTGCTCGTCGATCTGCACCTCACCGTCGACCCCGGGCGGATCGTTGCCCTGCTCGGACCGAACGGCGCCGGAAAGTCCACCGTCCTGCGGGTGCTGGCCGGGCTGACCCCGCCCGACGGCGGGCGGATCGTGCTGGACGGCGTGGTGCTCGACGATCCGGTCGCCGACGTCCGGGTAGCTCCGCACGATCGCCCGGTCGGGATGGTCTTCCAGGACCACCTGCTCTTCCCCCACCTGACGACAGTGGACAACGTCGCCTTCGGCCTGCGCACCCGCGGGATGTCCCGATCGGCGGCCCGCGAGCAGGCAAGACACTGGGTCGAGCGGATGGGGCTGGCCGACCACGCTGCGGCCAAGCCGCGAGCGTTGTCCGGCGGGCAGTCGCAGCGGGTCGCCTTGGCCCGTGCGCTCGCCGGGCAGCCGCGCCTGCTGCTCCTGGACGAGCCGCTCTCGGCCCTGGACGCCCGCACCAAGCTGGACGTGCGGGCCGAGCTGCGTCGCCACCTGGCCGGGTACGACGGGGCGACCGTGCTCGTCACGCACGACCCGGTGGACGCGATGGCACTGGCCGACCAGCTCGTCGTCGTCGAGCGGGGCCGGATCGTGCAGGAGGGCTTGCCGGTGGACGTCGCCCGGCGGCCGCGCACCGACTACGTGGCGCGGCTCGTGGGCCTGTCGCTGTTGACCGGAACCGCCGAGGGCCGTTCGGTGGTGCTGGACACCGGCGCCGCCGTACACCTCGGGGAGCCGGCCCACGGTGCGGTGTTCGTGGCCATCCGCCCGTCCTCCGTCGCGCTGTACCGCCGCCCGCCCGGTGGCAGCCCGCGCAACGTGTGGCCGGCTCGAGTGGTGGGTGTGACGCCGTACGGCGAGACGCTGCGGATCGACCTTGACGGCCCGGTGCCGTTGACCGCCGACGTCACACCGGAGGCGGCGGCCGAACTGCAGCTGGTTCACGGAGCCGAGGTGTGGGCGGTGGTCAAGGCCAGCGAGATCGCCGCCTACCCGGCCTGACCACCTACCCTGACCCGCATGGCACGCACCGCCGGCCTGCTGCTCGCCGCGGGCGCGGGCCGGCGCTTCGGCGGGCCCAAGGCGCTGGCCGTCCTCGCCGACGGCACCGGTTTCCTGGTCCATGCCGTGCGGGCCCTGCGCGAGGGCGGCTGCGCCCCTGTCGTCGTGGTCCTCGGATCGGCCGCCGAGCAAGCCCGCTTGCTGGTCACCGATGCCGATGCCGAGGTCGTGGTCAACGGCGACTGGGCGACCGGCATGGGTTCCTCGCTGCGACAGGGACTCACCGCGCTGCCTACCGACGTCGACGCCGCGGTGGTGCTGCTCGTGGACACACCGGGCATCGGCCCGGCAGCGGTAGCCCGGCTGGCGACGTTCGCCGACCCGGTGGCGATCGCCGTGGCGACGTACGCCGGCCGTCGTGGCCACCCCGTCCTGCTGGGCCGCCGGCACTGGCCCGAGGTCTGCCGGCTCGCCGTCGGCGACACCGGTGCCCGGCCATTCCTGCGCGCGCACGGCAGCGCCGTCGTCGAGGTCCCCTGTGACGACGTGGCCGATCCCACGGACATCGACACGGCCGGAGACCTGCCTCCCGGGCGGTTGTCCACAGGCCCGTGATCGAGCCGCTCGCGCGTACGCACACCAATTACAGTCCTGGTGTGGACACGCTGCCGTTCGTGAGCACCGTTGTCTCCATCTGTGTCCTCGCCCTCGGGCTGATGACCCTCGTCGTCACTCAGGTAGGTCACCGCATCGAAGGTCTCGAGCGGTCGCTGGGGCACCGGTTCGATGCGGTCGACCAGCGCTTCAATGCGGTAGACCAGCGCTTCGATGCGGTAGACCAGCGCTTCGATGACGTGACCCGACGCTTCGCCGACGCCTTGGTGGGCCTGGAGGCCCGATTCGAGGCCCGGTTCGAGGCCATGGGCTACCGCTTCGATACCGTGGATGCCCGCTTCGACGGTGTTGATGTCCGGTTGGAGACGCTTCAGCGCCGGGTGGGTCGTCTGGAAACTCAGAACGAGACGATCATCGGTGCGGTGACCGACCTCGGCGAGCGGGTCACCGGGCTGGAGCGCCGAGTCAGTTGAGCACCGTCCTGCGGGCGGCCGTCGGTGACCAGCCGCTGTCCGTGGCCGAGCACGAACAACTCGTCGGTGGACCGCAGGCCGGAGCGGTGGTCACGTTCGCCGGCGTCGTCCGCGAGCACGACCACGGCCGGGCCGTGACGTTGCTGGAGTACGTCGGCCATCCGAGCGCCGCGGCGGTCATCGCCGAGGTCGCCGCCGAGGTCGCCGCCGAGGCCGGCGTGATCGCGCTGGCCGTCTCGCACCGTGTCGGCACCCTGGCCGTGGGCGACGTGGCGCTGGCCTGCGCGGTCAGCAGCGCGCACCGC
>JACCSC010000033.1 GCA_013813215.1 Geodermatophilaceae bacterium
CCCCGAAGCTGTGCAGTTCGCCGAGGACGGCGGCGAAAACCCGCTCCAGGATCGCGGTCAGCTCCTCGGCCCCGCGCTGGGCGCCGAACTCGACGGCCAGCGCCTCGGTCAGCGGGGTGAAGCCGGAGATGTCGGCGAACAGGGCCGCCCCGGCGACGCGCTCGGGCAGCTCGCGGCCGGCGGCCAGCGCCCGGCGACGATCACCGGCGATGTAGGCCTCCGGATCGTCGCGGATCCCGCTGCCGAGCACCTGAAGTCATCCCCGGCGGCCGGATACGGGAACGCCCCATTGTGCAGCCCGCGCGCTCCGGGGCGGCCCGCTCGCCGATGATGGTGCGGATGTGCAGCGCGCGAAGCGCACCATCTAGCCTCACGATCATGCGCAGTCGCCGGTCGGGAAAGTAGCGATGGCCACCGCCGACGCCGGGCGGCTGCTGGCCGAACTCGCCGAACTGGCCCGGGCCCTCGCACCCGCGGTGTGTCGCCGCCCGGATCGGTCGGCCTGCTGAGTGCGCTCACCGAGACGGCCCGCCGGTTGTTCGGGGCGCAGGCCTGCTCGCTGGCGCTGCTGACGCCGGACGAGTCGGAGTTGGTGTACACGACAGCCGCCGGGGCCGGCGCGCAGGACATCACCGGGATGCGGATGCCCTCCGGTCGCGGCGTGGCCGGCTGGGTGGCGATGTCCGGTCAACCGGTGGCCATCGACGACCTGCGCCGCGACCCCCGCTTCGCCCAGGACGTCGCGGAGGACACCGGCTACGTCCCGCAGGCGCTGCTCGCCGTACCGGTGGTCTCGCCCGTGCGGATGCTCGGTGTGATGACCCTGCTGGACCGCGACGCCGAACGCCCCGGCGCCGATCAGGACATGACGTTGCTCTCGTTGTTCGCCGACCAGGCGGCGCTGGCCCTGGAGGCAGCAGCAGCCTTCACCGACGTGGGCGAGATGTTGCTGGGCGCCCTGGCCACCGCGGCCGGGGAGGGGACGGCGCTGGCCACCGCCGTTCAGGCAGCGGCGCAGGCGGCGAGCGCGGGCAATCAACCCTCCGACCTGACGGAGCTGGCCGCCCTGCTGGCCGAGCTGGGTCGGCGCGGCGCGGCCGAACGCCGGCTGGCCGTGCGGCTGGTGAGCGACGTACTGACCTACGCCGCCGCCGGCCGACCGGGACGCTGAGCGTGTCGCTACGCCCGGCCTGGTCCGATGCGTTCGCCGCCGGGATCCTTACCGAGGTCCGGGTGCCGGGCGGGATCGACGCGGCCTGGGCCTTCGACGGTGCGACCGGCGCCGGCGTGGACGTGGCGGTGGTGGACAGCGGCATCGACGCCACCCATCCCGCCGTGGGTAACGTGGCCGGCGGTGCCGCCTTCAGCTGGGATCCCGACGCGGGCCGCGCGATCCTGGCGGAGGGCCCGCACGAGGACCTGTTCGGACACGGGACGGCCTGCGCCGGGATCATCTGCCGCGCCGCCCCGGAGTGCGGGCTGCTCAGCGTCCGTGTCCTCGGGGCGCGGTTGTCGGGCAAGGCCCAGGTCTTCGCCGCCGGCCTGCGGTGGGCGGTGCAGTCGGGGGCGCGGGTGGTGAACCTGTCGCTGTCGACGTCCAACCCGGACTTCTACGGCCTGTTCCACGAGATCGCCGACGAGGCGTACTTCGCCGGTGTAACTCTCGTCTGTGCGGTGAACAACGTGCCCGCCCCGACGTACCCCTCGCAGTACGCCTCGGTCGTGTCCGTGGCGGCCAACGACGGCACCGACGCCTTCGCCCTGGACTGCAACCCGACCCCGCCGGCGGAGTTCGGCGCTCCCGGCATCGACCAGGAGATCCCGTGGCTGGACTCCGGCACCATCGTCGCCACCGGCAACTCCTTCGCCGCGCCGCACGTGGCCGGGCTCGTGGCCCGGCTGCTGTCCAAGCACCCGGAACTCACCCCGCCGGACGTCAAGGCCGTGCTGCGGGCGGCCTCCCGCAACGCGGTACCGCTGCGGGCCTAGGGCTGTTCGTTCTTGTCCTGCAGGGCGCCGGTGTAGATGTGCCCCTGGGTGTCGTCGGCGGAGTCGTCGGCCGCGACCTCGGTGTCCTGGGCCGGGGGCTCGCGCTCGTCGTCCGGTGTGTACGGCTCGGTCATGACCGTTCCCCTCGTCGTTGTCGGCTCAGCATGCCCGATCTCCGCGGGCGCGGCTGTCTCCCAGGGGACAGAAGGCGAGTCTCCCCCGTGACTGTCGCCACGGTCGTGATGGGTGCACAGTGTGCCGCAGCAACCGGATCGACCGGAGGCAGTAGACCGAGGAGTGCGCCATGAGTGAGACCACCAACCCCACGCCCGAGACCGAGGACACCGAGGGCCACTGGCGGGCCAACACCGGCAAGAAGCCGGCGGGATCGGGCGAGACCGAGGACACCGAAGGCCACCTGGGCGCCGCGGACGCCGAGCCGGACCGCTCCGCCGATGGCGACGACACCGAGGGCCACCTTCGCTACTTCTAGTCCATCGCTCGCCCTAGGTGTTGTCGCCGGTTCTTGAGCACGGGAAAAACGGGGATGCCCGCACCGTCCGGGAGCTACCGCGCCGCCTTGCGCATCCGGGACTTCCGGTTGCAGATCGTCAGCTTCCTGATCGACTCCATCGGCAGCTGGGCTTACAACGTCGTGCTCGTGGTGTACGTGTTCCAGCGCACCGGCTCGCCGACCTGGGTGTCGGTGTTCATGACGTCGTCCTGGCTGACGAAGATGCTGCTGGCGCCGTACGCCGGCCTGCTCGCCGACCGCCACGAGCGGACCCGGCTGATGCGGGTGTCCGCGTCGGCGTCGTTCGTCGTCATGAGCGTCCTGGCCTTCCTGGTGTACGCCGACGCACCGCTGCCGCTGCTGTTGCTCGCCGCAGCGGGCACGTCGGTGTGCGTGTCGCCGTACAACCCGGCCGCGCAGGCCCTCCTCGTGGACGCAGTCGACGAGGCGAACCTGCCGGCGGCCAACGCGCTGTTCCTGACCACCGAGAGCCTGGTCATCGTCGTGGGGCCGGCGCTCGGCGGCCTGCTCCTGCTGACCGGCGAGCCGGCGCTCGCCATCGCCATCAACGCTGCCACGTTCCTCGTCACGGTGGCGCTGGTGTCGGCGATCCGGACCCGCAGCCGGGGCGGCGCGGATGAGGAGGTAGGCGAGTCCAAGCTGCGCCGGCTCACCGCCGGCGCCCGGGCGCTGCGCGCGGAGCCGGTGGCCCTCGTGCTGGTGCTGTACTGCCTGCTCGGTACGGCCGCCGCCGCCACGACGGTTGTCTTCTTCGTCCAGCTGAGCCAGCAGCTGGGCACCGGCACCGAGGGCTACTCCTGGCTGCTGGCCACGTTCTCCGTCGGCGGTGTCCTGGCCGCGACCGTCACGAACCGGCTGGCCGCCGGGCGGGTGGCGGCCGCGGTGCTGACCGGCATGCTGATGCTGTCCGTGCCGTTCCTGCTCGTCATCTGGGTCGAAAACGCCGTGCTCGGCAACGCGCTACAGGTCGTCTCGGGCGCGGGCATGGTCATCGTCGACGTCCTGGCCATCACCGCCCTGCAGCGGCAGATGCCGCGGACGGTCCTGGGCCGGGTCTTCGCCCTGCTCGAGACCGGGGCGTACGCGGCGATGGTGCTCGGGAGCTTCGCCACGGCAGCGCTGCTGGAGGCCACGGGCCTGGGCACCACGCTGCTGATCCTCGGCCTGGTGTTCGCCGTCGTCAGCGTCGCCGCGATCGGACCACTGCTCCGCGCCGACCGGGAGAACGCGGCGGCCGTGGCGGCCCTGCAGCCGAGGATCGCCCTGCTGCGCCGGCTGGACCTGTTCGCCGCCGCGGCTCGGCCGGCGCTGGAGGCAGTGGCCCGCGCGATGGAGGACGTGCAGGCCGCCGCGGGCGACGTCCTGATCCGGCAGGGCGACTCCGCCGACGCCCTGTACGTCCTGCGCACCGGGTCGGTGCAGGTGTCGGCGTTGGGCGAGGACGGGGTGCCCCGCGCGCTGACCACCCTCGGCCCCGACAGCTACTTCGGCGAGATCGGGCTGCTGCGCGGAATCCCGCGCACAGCAACTGTCGTCGCCGCCGAAGCGTGCCAGCTGTACCGCATCGACGCCGAGACGTTCCTGACCGCGATCCAGGGTGGACAGGCCTCCAGCAGCCTGCTCGGCCTGGTCGACGTCCGGCTGTTCCGCAGCCGCTCCCGGCTGGTGCCCGAGCCCACACTGCCGCAGTCCTGAGGGCAGCGCGGGTGAATTGGTGTCCCTGCCCCGCCGCTCCCAACTTGAGGGTGGTCACATGCGACAGCCCGTCGGACTTCGGTGGTCAGTTGCGACGAGAATCCGGGCGATCTCCTGTCGTTCGTGACCACCATGCTGGAAAACGGTGTCGCAACTGACCACCGTGGCCGGCACCGGAGCACCTGGCGTACCTAGAGCTGGTCGACGGCGGTGACCGTCACCACCGCGACGCCGGCCTCGTCGGAGGCGGCGAGGTCGACAGTGGCGCTGATCCCCCAGTCGTGGTCGCCGGCCGGGTCATCGAGGATCTGCCGTACTTCCCACCGCCCCGGCACTTCCTCGACCATCAGCAGGCCCGGCCCGCGGGCGTCCGGGCCGGTAGCGATCTGGTCGTAGTCGGCGAAGTACGGCGCCAGCGCGTCCCGCCACGCGGTGGCGTCGAAGCCGGCCGCCGCGTCCAGCTCGCCGAGCAGATCCCAGCGGCGTAGGGCGGCCAGCTCGACCCGGCGGAACAGCGCGTTGCGCACCAGCACCCGAAAGGCCCGCTTGTTGCCCGTCACCGGCGGGGGCACGCTGTCGGGGACGGCGGCCGGCAGCACCAGGCCAGGAGCGCGCAGCTGCTCCCACTCGTCGAGCAGGCTGGAGTCGACCTGCCGGACCAGCTCGCCGAGCCACTCGATGAGGTCGGTCAACTCCTCGGTGCGGGCCTGCTCCGGCACGCTTCGCCGCAGCGCGCGGTAGGCGTCGGCCAGGTAGCGCAGCACGAGCCCCTCGGCGCGGGCCAGCTTGTAGAGCCCGACGTACTCCCCGAAGGTCATCGCCCGCTCGGACAGTTCGCGGGCCACCGACTTTGGGGCCAGCTCGTAGTCGTCGACCCACGGGTGCCCACGGCGGTACATCTCGTACGCCGCGGTCAACAGCTCGGCCAGCGGCTGCGGATGGGTCACGTCGTCGAGCAGGCGCATGCGTTCGTCGTACTCGATGCCCTCGGCCTTCATTGCCGCGATCGCCTCGCCGCGGGCCCGGCTGCGCTGCGCCGAGATCACCGCGCGCGGGTCCTCCAGCGTCGCCTCGACCACCGACAGCACGTCCAGGGCGTACGTCGGCGCTTCGCGGTCCAGCAGCTGCATTGCCGCCAGCGCGAACGGCGACAGCGGCTGGTTCAGCGCGAAGTCGGCCTGCAGGTCGATGGTCAGCCGCACGGTCCGACCGGCCGCGTCCGGCTCGGGCAGCCGCTCGACGACGCCGGCGGCGAGCAGCGCACGGTAGATGGCGATGGCCCGGCGGATGTGCCGCAGCTGTGCACGGCGTTGCTCGTGGTTGTCGGTGAGCAGCCGGCGGACGTGCCCCACCGCGTCGCCGGGCCGGGCGAGCACGTTGAGCAGCATGGCGTGGGTGACCTCGAAGCTGGAGGTCAGCGGCTCGGGCGCGGCGTCGACCAGGCGGTCGAACGTCGGCCGCCCGTAGCCGACGGT
>JACCSC010000063.1 GCA_013813215.1 Geodermatophilaceae bacterium
TAGTCCCCGCCCATCCCGCCGTACTCCTCGGGGAACGGCAGCCCGAACAGCCCCATCTTGCCCATCTGCGCGACCAGCTCGTACGGAAACTTGTCCGCCTCGTAGAACTCACCGATCACGGGAGCGACCCGTTCCACCGCGAACTCACGCACGCTGTCCCGCAGCGCCGTCAGCTCCTCGTCGAGCCGGTAGTCCAACATCCGTCTTCTCCTAACTGAGTGCTTGCACGACGCGCGACACGCTCGCTCGCCCGAGTTGCCCTGCCATCCACACACTCGTCGCCACCAGCGCGTCGAGGTCGACGCCGGTCTCGATCCCCAGTCCGTGCAGCTGCCAGAGGAGGTCCTCGGTGGCGAGGTTCCCGGTCGCACTCTCGGCGTACGGGCAGCCGCCCAGTCCCCCGGCCGAGGCGTCCACGACCGTGACCCCGGACTGCAGCGCGGCCAACGTGTTGGCCAGCGCCTGCCCGTACGTGTCGTGGAAGTGCACGGCCAACCGCGCCACCGGTACGCCGGCCGCCCCGAACGCCGCCAGCAGGGTCCGCACGTGCCCTGGCGTGGCCACCCCGATCGTGTCGCCCAGCGACAGCTCCGCGCAGCCGAGGTCCAGCAGCCGCTGCCCGACCCGCACCACCTGGTCGACCGCGACGGGACCCTCCCACGGGTCGCCGAAGCACATCGACGCGTAGCCGCGGACCCGGACCCCGGCCGCGACCGCCCGGGCGACGACCGGCGCGAACATCTCGAACTGCGAGTCCAGGCTGCGGTTGAGATTGCGCTGCGCGAACGTCTCGGTCGCGCTGCCGAACACCGCGATGTCCTGCACGCCGAAGCTCAGCGCCCGCTCCAGACCGCGCTCGTTGGGCACCAGCACCGGATAGCGCACCCCGTTCACCCGCGGCAGCGCCGCCATCAGGTCCTCGGCGTCGGCCAGCTGCGGCACCCACTTCGGATGCACGAAGCTCGTCGCCTCGACCGTCCGCAACCCCGCCGCGACGAGCCGTTGGACGAACTCCAGCTTGACCTCGACCGGAACGACAGCGGACTCGTTCTGCAGGCCGTCGCGCGGCCCGACTTCGTAGATCGACACCTCGGATGGCAGACCATCCAGTGGATACGTCACGACGGGGTCACCACGGCGAGCGGAGCGTCCATGGCCACCTGCTGGCCGGACTGGACCAACACCTCGCTGACCACCCCGTCCACGGGCGCGGCCACGGTGTGCTCCATCTTCATCGCCTCCACGACGACCAGCGGCTGCCCGGCGACCACCTCATCGCCCACAGCGACCCGCACGACGGTTACCGTCCCCGGCATCGGCGACGTCACCGGACCGGCCAGCCCCGCGGCCTCCCGGCCCGCCGCGGCCGCCCGCTCCCGGCTGCGCACCACCCAGGTCCGTCCATCCCGCCCCAGCCAGACCGCGTCGCCGTCCACCGCGTAGGAGTAGCGGCGGATCTCCCCGCCGTACGACGTCCGCAGCACGCCGTCACCGCACTCGACCCTGGCCGGCTGCGGCGTTGCGGAGCCGACCGCGATCTCGGCCGCCGCGGCCCGCCCACGGGCGCGGACCTCGATCGGCTCGCCCCCGTCGATGCGCAGGAACCAGCTGGCCCAGGCCGGCGCACCGACCCGCCAACCCCCCGGGAGGTCGAACGGGTCGACGACCGGCCCGACCGGTTCCAGTTCGGCCAGCCGGGCCAACGCCGCGGCCGCGGGGACGTCGGGCGGTACGTCGTCGTGCACCAACTCCCCGACCCGGCGGCCGATCAGCCCGGTGTCCAGGTCGCCGGCCACGACGTCGGGGTCGACGCACAGGGCGCGCAGGAACTCGACGTTCGTCCGCACCCCGAGCACGACGGTCTCGGCCAGCGCGGCGTCCAGCCGGGTCAGCGCGCTGGCCCGGTCCGGCGCCCAGGCGATCACCTTGGCCAGCATCGGGTCGTAGTCGGTGCCCACGACGGTCCCCGTCCGCAGGCCCGAGTCGACCCGGACGTGTGGCATGACCGGCTCGTGCAGCGCGAGCACCCGGCCGGCCGACGGCAGGAAGCCGCGGGCCGGGTCCTCGGCGTACACCCTGGCCTCCACCGCATGCCCGTCCAGCCGGACGTCGGACTGGGCGAAGCTCAGCGGCTCCCCGGCCGCGACCCGCAGCTGCCACTCGACCAGGTCCAGGCCGGTCACGAGTTCGGTGACGGGGTGCTCGACCTGCAGCCGGGTGTTCATCTCCATGAAGAAGAAGTCCGCCGGCCGGTCCGCCGACACGATGAACTCCACCGTTCCGGCGCCGACGTAGCCGACGGCCCGAGCGGTCTCGACGGCGGCTGCACCCATGCGCGATCGGGTCGCCGCGTCGAGCAGCACCGACGGCGCCTCCTCGACCACCTTCTGGTGCCGCCTTTGCAGGCTGCACTCCCGTTCGCCGAGATGGACGACGTTGCCGTGCGCGTCGGCGAGCAGCTGGATCTCGATGTGTCGCGGCCGGGCGACGAACCGCTCGACCAGCAGGGCGTCGTCGCCGAAGGAGACCCGCGCCTCGCGGCGGGCCGAGGCGATCGCTTCGGGCAGGGCCGCCGGGTCGGTCACCTGGCGCATGCCCTTGCCGCCGCCGCCGGCCGAAGGCTTGAGCAGCACCGGATAGCCGATCTCGGCCGCCGCGGCGACGAGGTCGTCGTCGGTCAGACCGGGCGTGTGTCGACCGGGAACCACCGGTACGCCGGCCGCCTCGACCGTCTGCTTGGCCCGGATCTTGTCGCCCATGGCCTCGATGGCCTCCGGCGGTGGACCGACGAACACCAAGCCGGCCGCCGCGCAGGCTCGGGCGAAGGCCGCGTTCTCGGCCAGGAAGCCGTAGCCGGGGTGGACCGCGTCGGCCCCCGTGGCCAACGCGGCCTCGACCAGGCGGGCCGCCGATAGGTAGCTCTCGGCCGCGGCGGCCGGGCCGATCCGCACCGCCACGTCGGCATCACGGACGTGGCGGGCATCGACGTCGGCGTCGGAGTAGACCGCGACGGAGCGGGTTCCGACCCCGCGCAGGGTGCGGATCACCCGAACCGCGATCTCGCCGCGGTTGGCCACCAAGACAGTTGAGAACACGGCGATCACATCCGGAAGACGCCGTAGCCGACCGGCTCCAGCGGTGCGTTGGCGCAGGCGGACAGCGCGAGCCCGAGCGCCATCCGGGTCCGCAGCGGGTCGATGACGCCGTCGTCCCAGAGCCGGGCGCTGGCGTAGTAGGGGTGGCCCTGCGTCTCGTACTGCTCCCGGATCGGTGCCTTGAACTCCTGCTCGGCCTCGGCGGACCACTCTTCACCGCGGCCGGTGAGCTGCTCGCGACGCACGGTCGCCAGCACCGAGGCCGCCTGCTCGCCACCCATCACCGAGATGCGCGCGTTGGGCCAGGTGAACAGGAAGCGCGGCGAGTAGGCCCGCCCGCACATCGAGTAGTTGCCCGCGCCGAACGAGCCGCCGATGATCACGGTCAGCTTCGGCACCCGCGCGCAGGCCACGGCGGTGACCATCTTCGCGCCGTGCTTGGCGATCCCACCGGACTCGTACTCCCGGCCGACCATGAAGCCGGTGATGTTCTGCAGGAAGAGCAGCGGGATCTTGCGCCGGTCGCAGAGCTCGATGAAGTGCGCGCCCTTCATCGCCGACTCGCTGAACAGGATGCCATTGTTGGCCACGATGCCGACGGGGTGGCCGTGCAGCCGGCTGAACCCGGTGACCAGGGTCGACCCGTAGAGCGCCTTGAACTCGTGGAACCGGCTGCCGTCGACCAGCCGGGCGATCACCTCGCGGACGTCGTAGGGCGTCCTCGTGTCGGCCGGGACGACGCCGTACAGCTCGGCGGGGCCGACGGCCGGCTCCTCGGTCGGTACGACGTCCCACTCGAGCGGCGATCGGGGCGCCAGCGAGGAGACGATCTGCCGGACGATCTGCAGCGCATGCGCGTCGTCCTCGGCCAGGTGGTCGGTCACTCC
>JACCSC010000385.1 GCA_013813215.1 Geodermatophilaceae bacterium
GTACCTCGGCGTCCAGGCGGGGGACCGGGGCATCGATCTGTCGGCGTACGACGAGCAGCAGCCGGCACGGGTGCACCGACGCGGCGATCCGGGCGGCCTCCTCGGCCTCGGCCACCTGCTTCTCGTCCACGACGATGACCAGCGTCAGCGCCAGCCCGGACATCACCGTGCCGCCGGCCCGCCGTTCCACGGTGAGCGCCTTGAGCACCTGCGATCCGGTGGTGTCCCAGAGCGTGGTCACGGCTGGCCCGCCTCGTCCGCTGCCGTGCTCATGGCCGCCGCCAGATGCGACCGTCACGGGCCAGCATCTGGTCGGCCTCCTTGGGTCCCCACTCGCCGGCCCGGTAGCGGCACGGCGCGGTCCCTTCCCAGTGCTCCTCCAGCGGGTCGATGACGTCCCACGACGCCTCGACCTCCTCGTTGAGCGGGAAGAGCATCGCGTCGCCGAGCAGCACGTCCAGCAGCAGCCGCTCGTAGGCCTCGGGACTGGCCTCGGTGAACGTCTCGCCGTACAGGAAGTCCATCGAGACATCCCGGACCTCCATCATCGAGCCGGGCACCTTCGAGCCGAACTTCAGCGTCATCCCCTCATCCGGCTGCACCCGCACCACGAGCTGGTTGTGCCCCAGCTCCTCGGTGTCGGTGGGCGCGAAGGGCAGGTGCGGAGCCCGGCGGAAGCTCAGCGCGATCTCGGTGACCCGCCGGGGCAGCCGCTTGCCGGTGCGCAGGTAGAACGGCACCCCCGCCCACCGTCGGGTCTGCACGCCCAGCTTCACCGCGGCGTAGGTCTCGGTGCGCGAGTCCTCCGGAACGTCCTTCTCCTGGGTGTAGCCGACCACCCGTTCCCCCGCCAGCCAGCCCTGCTCGTACTGCCCGCGGATGGCGTAGGCGTCCAGGTCGTCGGGCAGCGAGACCGCCCGGAGCACCTTGAGCTTCTCGGTGCGGATCGCCGACGGGATGAACTGGACCGGCTCCTCCATCGCGGTGAGGGCCAGCAACTGCAGAAGGTGGTTCTGCAGCACGTCGCGGGCCGCGCCGGTCTCGTCGTAGAAGGCGGCCCGGGAGCCGATGCCCCCGTCCTCGGCCATCGTGATCTGCACCGAGTCGACGTAGTGCGCGTTCCAGATCGGCTCGAACAGGGTGTTCGCGAAGCGCAGGGCCAGCAGGTTCTGGACGGTCTCCTTGCCGAGGTAGTGGTCGATCCGGTAGACGTCCCGCCACCCGAACACGTCGTCGACCAGGGTGTTCAGCTCGATCGCGCTGGCCAGGTCGTTCCCGAACGGCTTCTCCACGACGACCCGGCGCCACCCCCCGCAGCGCTCGTTCTCGGCCATCCCGGTGCGCTCCATCTGACGGAGCACCACCGGGAACATCGTCGGCGGGATGGACAGGAAGAACGCCGCGTTGCCCTGGATGCCGTGGGTGTCGCTCATGTCGGCCAGCGTCTGGTCGAGGTTGTCGAACGCCTCGTCCTCGTCGAACGAGCCCGGGACGAAGCGCATGTTCCCCGCCAGCCGTTCCCAGACATCGGGGCGCCACGGCGTCCTGGCGTGCTCCTTGGCCGAGCGTTCGGCCAACGCGATGAAGTCCCCGTCGCCCCAGTCCCGCCGGGCGAAGCCGAGCAGCGCGAAGTTCGTCGGTAGCAGACCACGGTTGGCCAGGTCGTAGAACGCCGGCAACAGCTTCTTGCGGGCCAGGTCTCCGGTGATACCGAACACGACCAGCGCGCAGGCCTCGGGCACCCGCGGCAGCCGCCGGTCGCGGACGTCCCGCAGCGGGTTGGCCGGACTCCCGCCGGTGATCACCTTGTCCCGTGGCGCGCTCACTGCACCGCCTCGAGCAGCTGTCCGATGCCGGCCGGGCGGTCGGTGAGGTGCAGCCGGTACGCCGGCAGCTGGCGGCCGGCCAACGCCTGCAGGTCACCCGCGGCCTGAGCGGCCTGCAGGCCGCCGAAGGTGTAGTCGCGGCCGGGGATCGGCAGGTCCTCGGCGACGACGCCGGTGATCTGCAGAAACGTTCCGTTCAGCGGACCCCCCTTGTGCAGTTGACCGGTCGAGTGCAGGAAGCGCGGGCCCCACCCGAAGGTCACCGGCCGGTCGGTCAGCCGCGCCAGCATCGGCCGGAGGTCGGCCGCCGAGGCGTCGGCGAACCGGTCCAGATAGGCCAGTACGGCGAGGTAGCCCTGCTCCGGCACCGCCGCGAGGACCGCCCGCAGGACGTCGGACAGGGATTGCACGTCGCCGAGCCGGTCGGCGTCGGCGTAGACCTCGACGGCCCCGAAGGTCGCCGCCGGAGCGGCATCGGGTAGTCCGGAATCCAGCAGCCGCTGGGTGTTGTCCTTGCTCTCGGTCACGTTGGGCTGGTCGAACGGGTTGATCCCCAGCAGCCGCCCGGCTACCGCCGTGGCGTACTCCCAGCCGAGGAACTGCGCGCCGAGCGGTCCGTGCACGAGCGCTGCGGCGCCGCCCGCGTCGGGTGCGCTGCCGGTGACGACGGCCAGCGTGTCCCCGGACCCCACGGTGGTCGGCTGGTCGAGGACGACCGGCAGGATGCCCCGTCCCAGCTTGCCGGTGGACTCGGCGATCAGCTGCTCGGCCCAGTCGCCCAGGCCGACGATGCCGGAGTCGTGGTCGGCGAGCAGCAGCTTGTCCCGACCGGCGAGGGCCGCCCCGCCGAGCAGCGCCCCGAGCAGCAGGGCCTGGTTGTCCCCATCGAGTTCTGCGGCCAGGGTCTCGGCCTGGTCGAGCAGGGTCGCCACATCCGCCCCGGCCAGCGCCGAGGGCACGACACCGAAGGCAGTGAGCGCGCTGTAGCGGCCGCCGACGTTCTCGTCGGCCAGGAAGACCGCCCGCGCGCCCATCTCCTCGGCGGTGGCGACGAACGGAGAACCGGGGTCGGTCACGATCACGAACCGTCGGCCCGCGTCCTCGGCGGACAGTCCGGCGTCCCGGAAGGCCTGCAGGTAGGCCCGCCGGTGGCTGTCGGTCTCGACCGTCCCGCCGGACTTGGACGACACGACGACGACGGTCTGCTGCAGCCGATCGGCCAGCGCAGCCCCGACCTGCCCCGGGTCGGTGGTGTCCAGCACGGTGAGGTCGACGTCGGCGGTCCGGCAGATCACCTCGGGCGCGAGCGAGGAGCCGCCCATCCCGGCCAGCACGACGTGGTCGATGCCCTCGTCGGCCAGCTCCTGGCGCAGTTCGGCGAGCCGGGGGAGCAGCTCGCGGCTGCGCGCGGCGGTGGTCAGCCAGCCGAGCCGGACCGCCGCCTCGGACTCCGCGTCGGGACCCCAGAGCGTCGCGTCCCCCGCGGCGAGCTTGGCCGGTACGTCGTCGGCGAGCAGCTCCTCGTGCGCGGCCTCAGCAACCTGCCGGACGGCGGCGTCGAGGATCTCGACGATGAAACCGGTCACCGTGGCGCCTCCGCGGAGGCAGGTACGTCGGCGCTCATGCCGCGGCGACGAGTTGGCCTCGGACGGTCTCCAGCAACTCTTCCCAGGACTTCTCGAACTTCTCCACGCCCTCGCGCTCCAGGGTGAGGAAGACGTCGGTCATGTCCACTCCGGCCGCCTCGATCGCCTTCATGGTCGCCGCGGCGGTGTCGTACTGCTGCTGGGCCGGCGGGCCGAGTTCGCCGTGGTCGGCGTACGCGTCCATCGTCTTCTCCGGCATCGTGTTCACGGTGTCCGGAGCGACCAGCTCGGCGATGTACATCGTGTCGTCGTAGTCCGGGTTCTTCACGCCGGTCGAGGCCCACAGCGGTCGCTGCACGTGCGCACCCTTGCCGGCCAGCGTCCGCCATCGGTCCGAGGCGATGACCTCCTCGTAGGCCTGGTAGGCCAGCTGCGCGTTCGCGATCCCGGCGCGGCCGAGCAGCCCGTTCACGGCCTTCCCGCCACCCAGCCGCTTGTCGATCTCGGTGTCCACCCGCGACACGAAGAACGAGGCCACGGACTCCAGCCCGTCGAACGAGCCACCGGCCGCCGCGCGCTGCTCGAGCCCGAACAGGTACGCCTCCATGACCGCGCGGTAGCACTCGATGGAGAAGATGAGCGTGACGTTGACGCTGATCCCGTCGGCGATGCACTTGGTGATCGCGGGGAGACCGGCCTCGGTCGCGGGGATCTTGATGAACAGGTTGGGCCGGTCCACCAGCCACCACAGCTGGCGGGCCTCGGCGATCGTCTTCCCGCTGTCGTGGGCCAGCCGCGGGTCGACCTCGATCGAGACCCGGCCGTCGCGGCCGGTGTTGGCCGCCACCCCGGCCAGCACGTCGCAGGCCCAGCGGACGTCGGCGCTGGTCAGCATCCGCACCGCCTCCTCGACCTCCACGCCGCGCAGCCGCAGGTCGGTCAGCTGCTCGTTGTAGCTGTCCAGGGCGCTGATCGCGGTCGCGAAGATCGTCGGGTTCGTGGTCACCCCCACCACGCTCTTCGTGGTGACCAGATCGGCCAGGTTGCCCGAGGTGAGCCGCTCCCGGGACAGGTCGTCCAGCCACACGGCGACACCCTGCTTGGACAACTCGGCAAGCCGCTCGTTCTGGCTCATGACCGCTCCTTGTCTGCCGCCACGGCGGCGAGGCTTTCCTTGGCCAGGTCCGCCACCCGGGCGGCGGTGAAACCGAACTGCTCGTACAACACCTGGTAGGCCGCGCTGGCGCCGAAGTGCTCCAGGCTGACGATCCGCCCGGCGTCGCCGACCAGCTCGCGCCACCCCATGCCGACCGCCGCCTCGACGCTGACCCGCGCTCGCACCGCTGGGGGCAGCACCTGGTCCTGGTACCCCTGGTCCTGGGATCGGAACCATTCCACGCAGGGCAGCGAGACCACCCGGGTGGTGATCCCGCCGGCCTGCAGCAGCTCGCGGGCCTCCAGCGCGATGTGCACCTCGGACCCGGTGGCCAGCAGGACGACGTCCGGCGTACCGCCGCCGCCCTCGGTCACGGCGTCGGCGAGCACGTAGCCGCCGTACTGCACCCCTTCGGCCGAGCCGAGGCCGGAAACGTCGGAGCGGTCGAGGATGGGCAGGTTCTGCCGGGACAGGCACAGCCCGGCCGGCCGGTCGTTGTGGCTGAGAATGGTCCGCCAGGCGACTGCGGTCTCGTTCGCGTCGGCCGGGCGTACGACGTCCAGTCCGGGGATCGCCCGGAGCGAGGCAAGGTGTTCCACCGGCTGGTGGGTCGAACCGTCCTCGCCGAGACCGATGGAGTCGTGCGTCCACACGTACGTCACGGGGGCACCCATCAGGGCGGCCAACCGGACGGCGGGACGCATGTAGTCGCTGAAAACGAGGAACGTGCCGCCGTACACCCGGGTCCCGCCGTGCAGCGCGATCCCGTTCATGATCGAGCCCATGGCGTGTTCGCGGATCCCGAAGTGCAGGGTCCGCCCGTAGGGGCCGCCCGGCCACATCTTCGTCTGGTGCTCGGCCGGCACGAACGACGGCGCGTCCGGGATCGTCGTGTTGTTCGACTCCGCGAGGTCGGCCGAGCCGCCCCAGAGCTCGGGCAGCACGTCGCCGAGCGCACCCAGCACCTTGCCTGACGCCGCCCGCGTCGCCAGCCCCTTCTCGTCCGCAGCGAAGGACGGGACCGCGTCGGTCCAGCCCTCGGGCAGCGTGCGGCTGGTCATCCGATGGTGCAGGGCCAGCCCGTCTGGATTCTCCGCGGCCCAGTGGTCGTAGGCCTCCTGCCAGGCCATCCGCGCCTCGTGGCCGCGACGGCTCACGTCCCGCGCCCGGGCCAGCACCTCGGGGTCGACGTCGAAGCTCCGCTCCGGGTCGAAGCCGAGGATCTTCTTGGTCGCCGCCACCTCCTCGGCGCCGAGTGCGCTGCCGTGGGCCTTGCCGGTGTTCTGCTTCGTGGGCGCCGGCCAGGCGATGACGGTGCTCAACACGATGAGACTCGGACGGCCAGTCTGGGCATGCGCCCGCGCGAAGGCCCGGTCCAGCGCGCCCATGTCCTCGCCGTCGTCCACATGCTGGACGTGCCAGCCGTACGCCGCGTAGCGGGCGCCGACATCCTCGCTCAGGGCGACGCCCGTGTCGTCCTCGATGGAGATCTTGTTGGCGTCGTACAGGAGAACCAGGTTGCCCAGCTGCTGGTGCCCGGCCAGCGAGGACGCCTCGGAACTGACCCCCTCCTCGATGTCCCCGTCGGAGGCGAAGCACCAGATCGTGTGGTCGAACGGGCTGGCCCCCGCGGCCGCCTCGGGATCGAACAGGCCCCGCTCGCGTCGGGCGGCCATCGCCATCCCCACGGCGTTGCCGACGCCCTGGCCCAGCGGACCGGTGGTGGTCTCGACGCCGGGGACGTGCCAGTGCTCGGGGTGTGCGGGGGTCTTGGAGCCCCAGGTCCGCAGTTCCTTCAGATCCTGGAGATCCATGGCGTAGCCGGAGAGGTAGAGCTGGATGTAGAGGGTGAGGCTGGAGTGGCCGCAGGAAAGCACGAACCGGTCGCGACCGGCCCAGTTCGGATCCTGTGGGTCGTGGCGCAGGTGCTTCTGGAAGAGCAGGTACGCCGCAGGCGCCAGGCTCATCGCCGTACCGGGGTGGCCGTTGCCGGCCTTCTCCACGGCATCCATCGCGAGGACCCGGATGGTGTCGACAGCGCGGCGGTCCAGGTCGTCCCAGTCCTTGGGCAGGGTGGGCTCGGGGGTCGCTGGCTTGTCGGTCACTCGAACTCTCCTCAACCGAGCGGTCATCGCGCCCCAGGGCATGCCCGCTTGTCGAGCTGGCGAACCCAGCGGGCAGGCGGCGGATCGGTTGCAACCCTAACCCCGGGCGCCGCCCGACTGCCCGCCGCATTCCGCGCCCTGAGCGGGGTTAGAGTTTGGCTCGCCATGACCTCCGTCGAAGCCCGAGCCGCTACCCGTTCGCGCGGTGCCGGCAGCGCCGTCGGCGCCTACCTCGCCCTGACCAAGCCGCGGATCATCGAGCTGCTCCTGGTCACGACCGTGCCCACGATGTTCCTGGCCGCCCGTGGCGTTCCCTCGTTGTGGCTGGTCGCAGCGACCCTGGTCGGCGGCTCTTTGTCCGCTGGCGCCGCCAACACCTTGAACTGCTTCATCGACCGCGACATCGACCAGATCATGCGGCGTACGCAGCGCCGCCCGCTGGCCACGCACGTCGTCGCGCCGCGGTCCGCGCTGATCTTCGGGATCGTGCTCGCCGTCGTCTCCACGGGGTGGCTGGCCGTGTTCACCAACCCGCTGGCCGCCGCGCTGTCCCTGACCGCGATCCTGTTCTACGTCTTCGTCTACACCCTCGGCCTGAAACGGCGAACACCGCAGAACATCGTCTGGGGCGGCGCGGCAGGCTGCATGCCGGTGCTGATCGGCTGGGCCGCCGTGACCGGCAGCCTGTCCTGGTCGGCCGTCGTGCTCTTCGCCGTCATCTTCTTCTGGACCCCGCCGCACTTCTGGGCGTTGGCCATGCGCTACCGGGAGGACTACGCGGCGGCCGGCATCCCGATGCTGCCGGTGGTGGCCACGCCGCTGTTCGTCACCCGCCGGATCGTCTTCTACTCCTGGCTCATGGTCGCGGCCTCACTGTCGCTCTGGGCGCTGGACTCGTCCTGGCTGTACGGCGCGGTAGCGGTCACAGCCGGTGGCTGGTTCCTGGTCGAGGCGCACCGGCTGCTCGGCCGGGTCCGGCGCGGTCTTGAGGCCGGCCCGATGCGGCTGTTCCACCTGTCGATCACCTACCTCACGATCCTGTTCGTCGCGATCGCGATCGACGCCGTCGTCCTGCTCTGAGCGGTCCCCTGAAGAAAGTCGCCGCCACGGGCAACTTTTCGGGGTCTTGCTGCGTCTGAAGGTTCGAGCAGCGGGCGCACCGAGGGGGAGGCCGATGTCGACGACCGATCAGTCAGGTGAGCCGGCCACCGTGCTCGCTGCTCGCCAACTGGTCGAGGACGCCCGGCGCAGACTCGTCCGGATCGGCCGTGCCAGGTCAGCGGGTCGTGGCCTGCCAACAGGCCTGCCGGAGGGTGCCGAGGACCTCCGGGTCGAGATCCCGTCCGGCCGCGACCAGTCGGACGACGGGACCGATCGCGAGGTCGTAGAGCACCCGCGGCGGCAGCGGTAGGAACAGCTCGACCATGTCCGGTGCGGTGGCCGCCGCGAGCAGGGGGTCGCCGTCGACGGCCATCGCACGTTCGTGCGCGGCCTCGGCGTACGGCGAGGCGTCCACCTGGACCAGGAACCGGGCCCGGTCGCGGTCGGCGGCGAGGTGGTCGTGCACGCCCTGCCACAGCTGTTCGAAGCGCTGCTGCGGCGGGGCGTCGTGGTCGACAGCCGCGGCGGCGGCCAATCCCAACTTCCGCTTGACGTCCAGGTACGCCGAGTAGAGCAGTTCCTCCTTGGAGGAATAGTGGACGTACGCCGTACCGGTGGCCACTGCGGCCAGCGCCGCCACGGCCCCCATGGACGCGCCGTGGAAACCGTGCTGCGCGACCAGGGAGACAAAGGCGGCCCGGACCGCGCCGGCCCGGTCGGTCGCAGCGCGCGGCGTCATGCCCGCAGTGTGCTCACCGTTTCCGCGACGTCCAGCCGGATGCCGGTCTCTCGCTCGGAGACGGCCCACAGGGTGGCGATCGCGCGGGCCAGGCCGAGGCGGCGCAGCACGGGCCGCCGTACGGCGGGCCCGTTGTTCATGAACAGCGGACCGTAGAACTCCCCGCCCTTCGCGGCCGGATCCGTCGCCGCCCGCAACTGCGGTCGGGCCCCGGCCTCGGCCGACATCCCCGTTCGCTCGGCGAGCACGACCGCGATGCGGCCCGAGCGACCGGCGCCGCCTTCGGTGGCGGTGGCGGTCTGCAGGTTGGTGTGGGACAGCCCCGGGTGCGCGATGAGGCTCTGCGCGCGAGCCCCGGCCCGCTCGAACTGCTGCTGCAGGCCGAGACCGAAGTGGTAGTTGGCCAGCTTCGCCTGGCCGTAGGCGCGCCACGGCTTGTAACGGCCGTGCAGGTGCGGGTTGGCCGGGTCGACCGGCCGGCCGGTGTGGTGGGCCGTGCTCGATACGGTCACCACGCGGGCGGCGTCGGCCCGCAACAACGCCTCGAGCAGGTGCGCGGTCAGGGCGTAGTGGCCCAGGTGGTTCACGCCGAACTGCATCTCGAACCCGTCGGCGGTCTGGCGCTCCGGCATCGCCATCAGGCCCGCGTTGTTGACCAGGATGTCGACGGAGTGCTCGGAGGCGAGGATCTGCTCGGCCGCGCTTCGGATCGACGCCAGGTCGCCCAGGTCCAGGGCCACCGGCCTCAGATCGGCCGCTGGGTACCGCCGGCGGATCTCCTCCTGAGCGGTGGCCAGCTTGGCCGGGTTTCGAGCCGCCATCCAGATCCGGGCGCCGGCGCCGGCCAGTGCCGTGGCCGTCTGGAGTCCGAGGCCACTGTTGGCCCCGGTGACCACGGCCACCTTTCCGGTGAGGTCGGGGATGTCTGCGCTGACCCAGGGCATGGCGCTCCTTATGACTGAATGTTCATTCAGTCATACCCGACGGCCGTGGCTTTGTCACGCCGGCCGGAGTGGCTTGACCATGAGCAGGCACGGGTTGTCCGGCCAGAGGTCGGTCGTTTCCTCCATCGGCAGGAAGCCCACGGCGAGGTAGAACTTGCGGGTGCGCGCGTAGCTCGGGTCGGGACGGGACGCACCGAGGGTCTTGACCTGCAGCAGCCGGACGCCGTCGTCGACCAGGTCGGCTTCGGCCGCCGCGACCAGCCGCTGGCCGATGCCGCGCCGGTGCCATTCGGGGTGCACGGCCATCAGGTGTACCTCGGCGGATTCGGGAAAGTGCCGCGTGATGAGCAGGATGCCGACCGGCGCCTGGCCGTTCACCCTGGCGAGGTACGTCGGAAGCCGGGCGGCCGCCTCGACGTACTCCTGAACCGAGGACTCGATGCCGAACCACTCAGGGAGCAGCGCCAGCAGTTCAGCGGCTACGTGTGGACTGGGCGCCACCTGGGTGACGATGACGTGCATGT
>JACCSC010000117.1 GCA_013813215.1 Geodermatophilaceae bacterium
CCGGGTCGGCGGCCAGGTCGTACAGCTGCGCGCCGTCCGGTGCCGACCAGACGTACTTGAAGCGATCGCGGCGGATCATGAAGATCGGCGCCACCGCGCCCTCGCCGAGGTACTCCCCCAGCACGGTTCGGCCCGGGTCGCGATCGCCGTACAACTGGGGCAGCAGGCTCCCCCCGTCGACGACGTGCCCGAGCTCACCGCGCGGGTCCCCCCCGGCCAGCTCGACCAGCGTGGGCAGGACGTCGTACAGCGAGACGTGGTCGCCGACGGCGACCCCGCGGTCGGCGCCAGGGGCGGACACCACCAGGGGGATCCGGCACGCGTTCTCGAAGAACGACATCTTGTACCAGAGCCCGCGCTCGCCGAGCTGGTCGCCGTGGTCGGCGGTGAAGATCACCACCGTGTTGCCGGCCATGCCGGTGGCCTCGAGCGTCTCGCGCAGCAGGGCCAGCCAGTCATCCACGTAGGAGACGGCGGCGTAGTACGCGTGGCGCGCGGTCCGCACCATGTCGTCGGTGATCTGTACGGCGTCCATGGCCGAGACGTGCCGGAGCCGGGCACTGTGCGGGTCGTCCTCGACGTCACCGGCGCCGACCCGCGGCAAGTCGATGTCCGCATGGCGGTAGCGGTCCCAGTAGCGCTGGCGCATCGCGTAGGGATCGTGCGGGTGGGTGAAGGACACCGTGAGCAGCCAGGGTCGCCCGTCCGTGGACCGGGCGACGTCGCGCAACTCGCGGACGGCCTGGAAACCCACCTCGTCGTCGAAGTCCAGCTGGTTGGTCGCCTCGGCGATCCCGGCGTGCACGACGCTGTCCATGTTGTGGAACCACCAGTCGAACCTGCCCTGCGGGTCCTCCCAGTTCGGCGTCCAGCCGAAGTCGGCCGGGTAGATGTCGGTGGTCAGCCGCCGCTCGAAGCCGTGCAGCTGGTCGGGCCCGACGAAGTGCATCTTCCCGCACAGCGTGGTGCGGTAGCCCAACGAGCGCAGGTGGTGGGCGAACGTCGGCACCGCGGCCGGTAGCTCCGAGGCGTTGTCGTACGCGCCGATCCGGCTGTTGCGCTGCCCCGTGACCATCGCGAAGCGGCCGGGCGCGCACAGCGGGCTGTTGGAGTACGCCGAGGTGAACACCACGCCGTCCGCGGCGAGCCGGTCGACGGCCGGGGCGCGGACCACCGGATGGCCGTACACGGGAAGGAAGGAGGCGGCCAGCTGGTCGGCCATGACCAGCAGGATGTTCGGTCGTCCAGGCATGCCGTCCCGCCTACCGTCGTACGTCGAAGGCCGTGACGCTACTACCGCGGGCCGCGGTCACCTTCCTATACTCCGCGGGCCGGGGCCACTGGGTGGGCAGAGCGCCTCGACGGGCGGGAGGCATGCACGGTGACCGTCTCCAGCTACCTGCAGCGCCGGTGGGACGTCGTCCTCCAGCTGACGTTGGAGCACCTGATCGCGGTGGGGATCGCGGTCGGGTTCGCGACCGTCGTCGGTGTCCTGCTCGCCGTCGCGGTCTACCGCAACGACCGCGCGGTCACGGTGCTGCTCGTCGTGGTCAACACGCTGTTCACGGTGCCTGCGTTGGCCTATTTCGGGGCGCTGATCGTGCTCGTCGGTCTGGGTTGGACGTCAGCCATCACCGTGCTGGCCATCTACGCGCTCCTGCCGATCGTCCGCAACACCGTGACGGGCCTGCGCGAGGTCGACCCGGCGATCGTCCGGGCGGCTACCGGCATGGGCATGTCCCGCTTCGGCCGGCTGACCCGGGTGGAACTCCCCCTGGCCTACCCGGTGATCCTGTCCGGTCTGCGGGTGGCGACCGTGCTGATCGTCGGCATCGCCGCGATCGGGGCGTACGTCGCCGGCCCCGGCCTCGGTGAACTGATCTTCAGCGGCCTGGGGGCGCTCGGAACGGCGCGCGCCATCCCCGAGATCACCATCGGGACGGTCGCCATCGTGCTGGTCGCCCTCGTCCTCGACGGGCTGCTCGCCCTGCTCGGCCGCTTCAGCACACCGAGGGGGCTGCGATGAGCGAGCCGATGATCCGCCTGGACAAACTCACCAAGCGTTATCCCGGCCACGACGGGGCCGCGGTCGACGCGATCGACCTGGCCATGCCCAAGGGCGAGATCGTCATCCTGGTCGGGCCGTCGGGCTGCGGCAAGACGACGACCCTGGAGATGATCAACCGGCTGATCGAGCCGACCTCCGGGCGGATCTTCCTGGAGGGCGAGGACGTCACCCACGTCGATCCCGACCAGCTGCGCCGGCGGATGGGCTACGTCATTCAGCAGATCGGCCTGTTCCCGCACCAGACGATCGCGCAGAACATCGCCACCGTCCCGCGGATGCTGGGCTGGGACGCCAAGCGGACCAACGCCCGAGTCGACGAGCTGCTGCACATGGTCGGCCTGGACCCGAGCCGTTACCGGGACCGCTACCCCAAGGAGATGTCCGGTGGTCAGCGCCAGCGCGTCGGGGTCGCCCGCGCCATGGCCGCCGACCCGCCGGTGATGCTCATGGACGAGCCGTTCGGGGCCACCGACCCGATCACCCGGGAGCGGCTGCAGAACGAGTTCCTGCGCATCCAGGAGGACATCGGCAAGACCATCGTCTTCGTCACCCACGACATCGACGAGGCGATCAAGATGGGTGACCGGATCGCGATCCTGGACGTCGGCTCACGGGTGGCGCAGTACGACACCCCCGAGGCGATCCTGTCCCACCCGGCCAGCGCGTTCGTCGAGCAGTTCCTCGGCGCCGGCATCCTGCTGAAGCGGCTGAACCTGAGCCGGGTCGAGGACGTCGAGGTAGCCACCGGCGAGTGGCCGACGATCGACCGGGGCAGCACGGGCGAGCAGGCCCGGGCGCAGCTGCGGAAGTCCGGGCGCAGCCACCTGCTGCTGCTCGACGACCAGCGCCGGCCGGCGCGGTGGATCGGGGCGGCCGATCTCGAACGCTCGGACGCCGGAACCGGCGACCTGTCGGGACTCGGCACCGAGGTCCAGGCCTGCGTCGACCTGCGCGCCACCCTGAACGGCGCGCTGCAGGAGATGCTGCTCAACGCCAACGGTGTGGCGGTCGTCGTGGACCGCGAGGGCGCCTACGCCGGCACCCTCGATCTGGACACGATCATCGCCGCGATCCGGCGGATGCGGGCAGCCAGTCCGGACGGCGACGTCCCGCTGGACCCGGCATGACCGCCCTCGCGCTCGACCTCGACGAGGCGGTCGTCGGCCGCCGGCAGCGCACACTGCTCCGCCGCGCCCGCTTCGTCGGCGTGCCGCTGGCGGTCGCGCTGGCCTGCTTGGCCATGTACCTGTACGTGCAGAGCCAGGATCTGGACAACATCGAGCGGCGGATCATCACCTTCGCCAACATTCGCCGAGCCGCGGGCGAGCAGATCGAGATCGCGCTCTGGGCCACCGCGCTGACCCTGGTCATCGCCGTACCGCTGGGTATCGCGCTGACCCGCCCGTGGGCGCGTCGGATCGCCCCGATCGTCATCGCCGTGGCCAATATCGGGCAGGGGATCCCGGCCATCGGGCTGCTCTTCTTCGTCTACATCCAGCTCGTGCGCAGCGGCTCCACGGCCACCGTGCTGGGGATGGCGATTTACGCGATCCTGCCGGTCCTGCGGGGCACGATGGTCGGTCTGCAGCAGGTCGACCGCGGCGTGGTCAAGGCGGCCCGCGGGATGGGGATGGGCAAGGGCGAGGTGCTCGTGCGGGTCGAGATGCCCTTGGCCGTCCCGATCCTGCTCACCGGCGTACGCACCGCGCTGGTCCTGACGGTGGCCACAGCGGTGCTGGCCGCATTCATCGGCGGCGGCACGTTCGGGTCGCTGATCATCAGCGGGCAGGCGCAGGGCCGCCCCCTGGCGGTGGCCGTCGGCAGTCTCGGCGCCGCCTCGCTGGCCATCCTGGCCGACTGGGTGGGCGGGATCGTGGAGGACCTGTTGCGCCCCAAAGGCTTGTAAGCGGACCACAGAGCAGTCACAGTCGGCACCACTCGACGACGAAGGGCACCCCATGCAGACGACACCGACCCGGCTCCGATGGGCTGCGATCCTGGCCGTGCTCGCGCTGGGGCTTTCCGCCTGCGGCGGCGACGACGACACCGGGACCACCGGCGGCGGGGGCGGAGGCGGTGGTGGTGGCGACTCGATAGGCGACCAGTTCGACCTGTCCGGCGTCGAGATCCGGATCGGCGCGAAGGACTTCACCGAACAGCTGCTGCTCGGTCAGCTGGCCAAGCAGGCGCTGGAGGCGGCCGGGGCCACGGTCGACCTGACGGAGAACCTGCCCAGCCCGGCCGGAGCCCGCGAAGCCCTGCTGGCCGGCGAGGTGGACGCGGCGTGGGAGTACACCGGGACGGCGTACATCAACTACCTGCAACACGACACGCCCATCGACGACCCGACAGCGCAGTACGAGGCGGTTGCCGAGGAAGACCTGGCCCAGAACAACATCTTCTGGACCCAGCCGGCGCCGTTCGACGACACCTACGGCCTGGCCACCCGTCGTGACTTCGCCGAGGACAACGGGCTGGCGACGCTGGAAGACGTGGCGGCATTCGTCGAGGACAACCCGGACGAGGCCACGCTGTGCCTGGACAGCACGTTCGGCTCGCGCGACGACGGGATCATCCGGTTCGAGGACGCCTACGGCGTCACCTGGCCCGACGATCAGCAGATCGTGCAGGAGTTCGCGATCATCTACCAGGCGACCGCCGACGGCGACCCGTGCAACTTCGGCGAGGTCTTCACCACGGACGGACGCATCCAATCCCTCGACCTGGCGCTGATGGAGGACACCGAGAGCGCCTTCATCAGCTACCTGTCGGCCGTGCAGATCGACAACGACTTCAACGAGGCCAACCCCGACGTGGCCCCCGTGCTCGAGCTGGTGTCGGCCCCCTTGGACGAGGCCCTCATGACCAGCCTGAACGCCCAGGTCGACGTGGACGGCGAGTTCCCCGAGGACGTCATCGCGCAGTACCTCGAGGACCAGGGCTTCCTGGGCTGAGGCGGTCCGCTCGAGTCTGTGTCGTGCTCAGCGGCGGGGCGCGGAGCCCCAGGAGTAACTCTGCGTGGGGTTCACCCCGGCGGCCCAGAGGCACACCGTAACCGTGAGTGATGGACCTGATGCGGACCTGGCGGCTTTCCGCATCACAGCCCGACATATCGTCCGAGTGCGCGTCATCGGCTACGTTACGTGACAGCCGGACCGCGGACGTCGGGGGCGCCTACCCGGGCCGCGTCCGCGGTCCGGTCGTCCGGCATCCGCTGCGACTCGCGTTCGGCGGCCACCCGGGCGCGGTAGTGCTCGATCTCCAGGTGCACCCGCGCCGGGGTCCAGCCCAGCACCTCGGCCATCACCTCCGCCACCCGGGCGGCGCTGTCCAGCCCGCGGTGCGGCGTGCGGACCGAGATCCGGGTCCGCCGGGTCAGCACGTCGTCCAGGTGCAGCGCCCCCTCGGCGAGGCAGGCGTAGTGCACTTCGGCGGCGAGGTGGTCCGGCGCCCCGGGCAGGGCCGCGGCCAGGTCGGGGCGCCGGACCATCAGGGCGAGCAGCTCGCCGGTGCGGTCGCCGTACCGCAGCGCCAGCCGATGGACCAGCGGCGCTCCTACCCCGTCGCGGCCGGCGAGCGCATTGGCGTCCACCGCTGCGTGCGCACCGACCAGCGGCAGCCGGGCCGTCCGGCTGGCCGGTACGCCGAGGCGTCCCGCCGTCGCCGCATCCACGGCATCGGCGGCCATCACCCGGTAGGTCGTGTACTTGCCGCCGGCTACGAGCACGAACCCGGGAGCCGGACTGACCACCGCGTGCTCGCGGGACAGCCGGCTGGTCGCGTCGGACTCGCCGGCCAGCAGCGGCCGCAGGCCGGCGTACACGCCCTCGATGTCCCCGCGCGTCAACGGTCGGGCCAGGACGGCGTTGAGCTGCCCCAGCAAGTAGTCGATGTCGGCCGAGCTGGCCGCCGGGTGGGCGCGGTCCAGGTTCCAGTCGGTGTCGGTAGTTCCGACCAGCCAGTGCCCCTCCCACGGGATGACGAACAGCACGCTGCTCGGCGTCCGCAGGATCAGCCCATCCGAGCCGTCGATCCGGTTCCCCGCGAGCACGAGGTGCACGCCCTTCGACGCGCGCACCCGCACGCTGCTCGGACCCCCGAGCAGCCGGCCGATGTCGTCGCTCCAGACGCCGGTCGCGGCGATCACCGCTCGGGACCGCACCTCGAGCGATGCGCCGGTCTCCAGGCACCGGGCCCGCACGCCGGTCACGGCGCCGCCGGCCCGCAGCAGACCGGTCACCCGGGCGCTGCTGACCGCGGCCGCCCCGTACGCCGCCGCCGTCCGCGCGACAGCCAGGGTGTGCCGGGCGTCGTCGACCTGGGCGTCGAAGTAGCGGATCGCGCCCCGGATCCCGCTCGGAGCCAGGCCAGGGAAGGCGCGCAGCGTGCCCCGACGCGACAGGTGCTGGTGTCCCGGTACACCAGCCGAACCGAACGAGGACGCCAGGGCGTCGTACAGCGCCAGGCCGGCGCCGTAGTACGCGCGCGGCCAGACCGGCGCGGTCAGCGGCAGCAGGAACGGCTGGGGACGGACCAGGTGCGGGGCGATGGTGCGCAGCTGGCGGCCGCGTTCGAGCAACGCCTCCCGAACCAGGGGCAGGTCCAGCTGCTCCAGGTAGCGCAGGCCGCCGTGCACCAACTTGGACGAGCGGCTGGACGTCCCGGCCGCCCAGTCCCGGGCTTCCAACAGCGCCACGGACAGCCCCCGACTGGCCGCGTCCAGCGCCGCACCGGTCCCGGTGATGCCCCCACCGATCACGACCACGTCGAAGACCTCGGTGGCCATCCGGGCCAGGTCGTCGGCCCGGCGGCTCGGCCCCAGCCGCGAGCGGTCAGCCGGCACCGGGTGTGGCCGGCTCGCTCAGTTCGGCCTTGCGCAGGTCGGGTTCGAGGTAGATGACCCGGGCGATCGGCACGGCCTCCCGGATCCGGACCTCGGCCGCGTCGATCGCGGCGGCCACGTCTGCCGCGTTGTCCTGCGCGTCGATCGCGATCTTCGCCGCGACCAGCAGCTCCTCCGGACCCAGGTGCAGCGTGCGCATGTGGATCAGGCCGCCCACCATCGGCTCGGCGACGATTGCCGCCTCGATCCGCGCGACGTCGGCCTCCGTCGCGGACTCACCGAGCAGCAGGCTCTTGGTCTCGATGGCCAGAATCACCGCGATGATCACCAGCAGCAACCCGATGCACATCGTGCCGATGCCGTCGTAGATGGCGTTATCGGTGAGCGCGGACAGCCCGACACCGATCAGGGCCAGGATCAGTCCGATCTCGGCGCCGATGTCCTCCAGGAGAACGATGGGAAGCTCCGGCGCGCGGCTGTGCCGGATGAACTGCACCCAGGACTGCGAGCCGCGGACGTGGTTCGACTCGATGATGGCGGTCCGCAGCGAGAACGTCTCCAGCCCGATCGCGACCACCAGCACGACAATGGCCACCAGCGGGTTGACCAGCTCACTCTCGCCCTCGAGCACCAGCTCGATCTTGTGGTAGCCCTCGTACAGCGCGAACAGCCCACCCAGGCTGAACAGCACGATGGCCACGATGAACGCGTAGATGTAGCGCTCCCGGCCGTAGCCGAAGGGATGCTGCGGGGTGGCCGCGCGCTTGGCCCGCTTGCCGCCCAGCAGGAGCAGGCCCTGGTTGCTGGCGTCGGCCACCGAGTGCACCGACTCGGCGAGCATCGACGAGGCGCCGGTGATGAGGAAGGCGATGAACTTGGCGATCGCGATACCGGTGTTGGCCAGCAGCGCGGCGATGATGGCCTTGGTCCCGCCCTCGGTACTCATGCCGGATATCGTCCCAGGTCCGCGCCCAGCGCCCGTGCGCCGGACCCCAGACCGAGGCGCAGGTACGCGGCGGCGAAATCGCCGAGGGCGAGCTGCCCGGCCAGCCGGGGCAGGCCCGGCGGCTGGTCCACGGTGAGCTCGGCGATGGGCACGCCTACCTGCTCCGCGCTGTGCACCAGCTCGAGCAGCGCCGCTCGGCCCGCCTCGCCGGCCTGCCGCCCGTCGGAGACGGTGACGAGCCGCAACGCCGGGCCCGGCTCCTCGAGCCGGTCCCGGAACACATCGCGCTCGTCCTCGACCGGGGCGTAGGGACCAGTGAGGTAGGCCGCGACCTGCGCCGCGTCGGCCGGCAGCACGGCGACCGCCGACGGGAGCCCGGCCAGCCCGGCCAACCCGGCCCGGACCAGCTCGGCCACCACCCCGGTGGCGAGGGAGTCGGCCACCAGCACCGGGAGCGAGCCGACGAGTTGCAGGGCCAGCAGCTTGGCCGGGTTCAGGAACGACTCCGCATCCGGTCGGCAGACCTCCGCGGTCGCGTCGAGGGCGGCGGCGACAGCTGCGGTATCGACCTCGATCAGGTCGAGGTCTCCGGCCAGCCGCAGGATCGGCGTGGCGAGCGACCACAGCGCGGCAGGCTCGGCATGGCCGCGCGGTACTGCGACGTACGGCGCCCGCGCCCAGGTGCACCGCTCTTCCAGGGTCCCGGCGGCTCGCCCGACGCCCAGCAGGGCCGCCCCGCGGCGCGCTGCGGCCTCGGCGAGCAGCGCCAGCTCCCGTTCCCGGGCGTGCGACAGCCCGGCGACGACAACCAGGTCGGCGGCGCCCACCCAGTTGGGCAGCGGCGCATCCAGCGCGTGCAGCACGATCGGGCAGCCGGCGCGCCGGTCGCCCAGCGCGGCGAGCAACCCGGCGACGGCGGACGCCGGTGGTTCGGCGACGAGGACGAGGCTGCGCGGGACGCCGCCCGCGGCCAGTCGCGACAGGCCCGCCTCCTCTCCGAGCGCGGCCAGCTCCCGGACCTGCGCCCCCGCCGTGGCCAGCGCGCGCAGCAGCCCGATCCGGTCGGCGGCCAGGAGGGCGACCGGATCGTCGAGCAGCTCCTCGTTCATCACGCCGTCGGGATCAGGCCGGTCCAGGGCGATGCCGGGCGTCGTCGATCAGCATGTTGGGGATGCCGTCGTCGTCCACGGCGAAGACCAGGTCGCATTCGGTGCAGGACAGCTCGCCGGCCGCCTCGTCGTAGTCCAGCGGCGCGTGGTGCTCGGTCGGGCAGGCCAGGATCTCGCGCAACAACGGGTCCAGCGTCTTCCTCACGCGCGCACCACTGCCAATGCCTCGTCGCGCAGTCTCGTCATCGAAGCCTCGTCCCGCGCCTCGACGTTCAAGCGGAGGAGGGGTTCGGTGTTGGACGCGCGGATGTTGAACCAGCTGCCGTCCGGGAGCTGCACGGTCAGCCCGTCCAGGTGGTCCAACTCCACACCCTGGAGCGCGCCGAAGTGCTCCTCGACCGCCTGTAGCCGGCCGGCCTGGTCGTCCACGGTGGAGTTGATCTCACCCGAGGCGGGGTAGCGGGCGTACGCCGCCGCGAGCTGTGACAGGGGCTGGTCGCTCGTCCCCAGGGCGGCCAGCACGTGCATCGCGGCCAACATCCCGGTGTCGGCCCGCCAGAAGTCGCGGAAGTAGTAGTGCGCGGAGTGCTCGCCGCCGAAGACCGCACCGGTGCGGGCCATCTCGGCCTTGATGAACGAGTGCCCGACCCGGGTGCGCACCGGCGTACCGCCGTGCTCGGCCACGATCTCCGGCACCGCGTGCGAGCAGATCAGGTTGTGGATGATGACCCGATCCGCCGGGTCGTCCCCGGCCTTGGTCAGCTCGCGCACCGCGACCAGGGCGGTGACCGCGGACGGCGTGACCGGCGCGCCCAGCTCGTCGACGATGAAGCAGCGGTCGGCGTCGCCGTCGAAGGCGATGCCGATGTCTGCACCCTCGGCGACCACCCGCTGTTGCAGGTCGACGATGTTCGCCGGCTCCAGCGGGTTGGCCTCGTGGTTGGGGAAGTTGCCATCCAGCTCGAAGTACATCGGGATGATCCGCAGCGGGAGGTCGGCCAGCACGACGGGGACCGTGTGCCCACCCATCCCGTTCCCGGCGTCGACCACGACGGTCAGCGGGCGGGAGCCGGACAGGTCGACCAGCCCGCGCAGGTAGGCCGCGTACTCGGCCAGCAGGTCGCGGCTGGTCAGCTCGCCGGGCTCGCCGTCGGCGGCGGGAACTCCGGCCGCGGCAGCGTCCCGGATGTCGGTCAGCCCCGAGTCCTGGCCGATCGGGGCCGCTCCGGCGCGGCACATCTTGATCCCGTTGTACCTCGCCGGGTTGTGGCTCGCGGTGAACATCGCCCCGGGCAGGTCCAGGTGCCCGCTGGCGAAGTACAGCATGTCGGTGGAGCCCAGCCCGGCGTCCACGACGTCGACGCCCTGGCTACGGACGCCGTCGCCGAACGCGCGGGACAGCGGGATCGAGGACTCGCGCATGTCGTACGCGGTGACTACGGCCGGCCCACCGACGAACCGAGCGAACGCCGCGCCCAGGTCGCGGGCGATGTCTTCGTCGAGTTGGTCGGGAACGACGCCGCGGACGTCGTACGCCTTGACGATCGAACTCAGGTCTCGCACGGGTGCGAGCCTAACCGGGTCGTGACGGCGATCAGCTCGGGCTGGGCACCACCCGGAGGTGACCGCGGCGGGCGCCATCAGTGGGCGCGGGCCCGGCCGGCACCGGCGGGACGTAGCGCTCCGGCCGGGCCGCCTCCCGTACGGCGTCGGCGAGGGCCAGCAGGTCGTCGCCGGTCGGTACCGGCGAGGCGAAGTGCCCCTCGTACCGGACGACCTCCCAGCCGAGAGGCACGGTCAGCCCCAGCGCGTGTTGTTCGCACAGGTCGTAGCTGTGCGGTTCGGCGTACGTCGCCAACGGGCCGACCACCGCGGTGGACTCGGCGTAGACATAGGTGAGGGTCGCCACCGCCTGTAGGCCGCACCCGGAACGGGAGCAGCGCCGGAGCTGCCTCACGAGCGCGACCCTAGCCGCGACAAGGGGGCGCACCGGGCAGGTTGCCCCCGTGTCGCGGGGTTCTGGTGCCAGGATGCTTCTCATGCTCCGGCGGGTTCGTGACACCCTGCGCGGCCTCCAGCCGACGACCGACGGCCCGCCCGCGGGCCCGTCACCCGGGGCCGGCCCCTCCACGAGCGCTCCACAACGTCGGGAGCCGGTCGACCGGCCGCCGCTGTACTTCCACATCGGCGCTCCGAAGACCGGTACGACGTTCCTGCAGCGCCTGATGTACAGCCAGCGCGACATCCTGCGCGAGGCCGGCGTGCTCTTCCCGGGCGAGCATTTCTCCGCCCATGTACAGGCGGCCTTCGACCTTCGGGACACCGGCTTCGACGGGCCCGATCCGCACGCGGCCGGACGCTGGGCGGAGTTCGTCGAGGCCGCCCGGGGGTGGGACGGCGCGACGGTGTTCTCCCAGGAGCTGTTCAGCCCGGCGGAACCGAAGCACATCGAGGCCGCGATGGCCGACCTCGACTTCGCCGAGGTCCATCTCATCTACACCGCGCGCGAACTGTCCCGCCAGATCCCGGCCGGCTGGCAGGAGGACGTCAAGAACCGCTTCACGCTGAGCTTCAGCGACTTCGTCCGTCAGGTCCGCGAACCGAACCGGCTGACCCACCGGCAGGGGCGGATGTTCTGGGACATGCAGGACGCCGCGGAGGTGCTGGCCCGGTGGTCGCGATCGATCCCGCCGTCGCAGGTGCACGTCGTCACCGTCCCGCCGCCCGGTTCGCCCCGGGACGAGCTGTGGCGGCGCTTCGCCGGCGTGATCGGCCTGGACCCCGACATCGTCGAGCCCGGCCAGTTGTTCGAGAACACCTCGCTGGGAGCAGCGGAGACAGCGGTGCTCCGCCGGGTCAACCGCGAGCTCGCCGAGGAGGTGGGCTGGCCGCTGTACAACGAACTCGTCAAGCACCACCTCGCCCAGCGGGTGCTGGTCGGCCGGCCGGGCGCTCGGGCGATCCAGTTGTCGGCCGCGGATCACGCGTGGGTGGCCGGGCGCAGTCGGGAGATGACCGACGCGCTGCAAGCCGCAGGCTACGACGTCGTCGGGTCGCTGGCCGACCTGCACACGCCGCCCGGGACCGGGACCGAGGCGCCGGACGTCGATGAGCCGCCGCTGGAGGAACAGCTCGACGCGGCGATCGAGTCGATCACCGGGCTGCTCCTGCGGATCTCCCGGCTACGCCGAGGGGTCGCCGAGCCGTGAGCCCTTCCCGGCGCCCGCGGCCGGACTACGCTCGCCCGGTGCCTGCTGCCGCCAGCCGTCGCAGCCGGGCCCGGGACCGGCGCGGCCGGGGTATGCGGCGTCCGCTCGTCCCGGCGGAGCTGCCGCTGTCGCGCACCAGGGCCGAGGAGTTCGACGACCTGGTGCTGGACGCGGTCGAGCACCTGGAACGACGTTGGCGCAGCGAGCTGTCGGGGGTCGAGTTCGCCGTCGAGGAAGTCCCGTACGTCGAATCCACCGATCCGGAGCGGCTGGTCCACGGCAGCGACGTGGTCGAGGACGGGAACGTGCCGCTGGCCCGGCTGCTGCCGGCTCGCGCCGACGAGCAGGTGCCGCCGCGGATCGTGCTCTACCGTCGCCCGCTGGAGGTCCGCTCGCGCGGCCGCGCCGATCTCGCCGACCTGGTCCATGACGTGGTCGTGGAGCAGGTGGCCAACCTGTTGGGGCGCGACCCGGAAGAACTGGACCCGTAGTCCCAGGCGAAGCCCCCTACTGCGGGTCCACTTCTTCCGGGTCGGCGGGCAGTGCGAAGCGCCTGGCCGTTCGGGGGGCACACGGGGGGCGGAGCCCCCCGGGCTACACCGCCTGCTTCTTCAGCCGGCGGCGTTCCCGTTCGGACAGCCCGCCCCAGATGCCGAAGCGCTCGTCGTGCGCCAGGGCGTACTCCAGGCACTCCGAGCGCACCTCGCAGCCGGTGCAGATCTTCTTCGCCTCCCGCGTCGAGCCGCCCTTCTCGGGGAAGAACGACTCCGGGTCGGTCTGCGCGCACAGCGCCCGCTCCTGCCAGTCGGCCTCCTCGGCACCGAACGGCTCGAAGCCGATCGGTCCCGCGCGCAGGTCTCTGACAACGGCCGCCGGTTCGCCCCTGAGTACGGTCATCTCGCCGGGTCCTTCCCTGTGTGCTCGACCTCCGCCGTTCGGCTCGACCACCGAGGGCGAAATCACAACGGTGTGATTACACGCGTGTCGCTGGTCCCGCGTCAAGCTGTGGTCTGCTATTCGTTCACCCCGCCGCGCCGATCCGGTCGCCGTCGAGGCTGTCACGGCGGTCTGCGACGATCCGTGCGTGCATGTCGTGGTCCTCGCCGGAGGAGTCGGTGGGGCCCGGTTCCTGCGCGGGCTGCGGGCCGCGCTCGACCCAGCCACCGACCGGATCACCGCCGTGGTCAACACCGGCGACGACCTGACCATCCACGGGCTGCGGGTCTGCCCCGACCTGGACAGTGTGATGTACACCCTGGGGGGCGGGATCGACGAGGAGCGCGGCTGGGGCCGGGCCGGCGAGACGTGGACGACGCAGACCGAGCTGGCCGGCTACGGCGCGGAGCCGGACTGGTTCAGCCTCGGCGACCGGGACCTGGCCACGCACCTGGTCCGCACCCGGATGCTCGACGCCGGGTTCTCCCTGTCCGACGTCACGGCGGCGCTGTGCGCGCGCTGGCAGCCCGGCGTCGAACTGCTGCCGATGACCGACCAGCGCGTCGAGACCCACGTGCTGGTCGACCTTGACGCCGGATCGCGCGCGATCCACTTCCAGGAGTGGTGGGTGCGCTACCGCGCGCAGCTGCCGGCCCGCGCCTTCGTCCAGGTCGGCGTCGAGTCGTCGGTCCCCGCGCCGGGCGTCGTGCAGGCCCTGGCCGAGGCCGACGCGATACTGCTCGCTCCGAGCAACCCCGTGGTGAGCATCGGCACGATCCTCGGCGTACCCGGTCTCCGCGACGCCGTCGCGACCGCGCCGGCGCCCATAGTCGGCCTGTCCCCCATCGTCGGTGGGGCGCCGGTGCGCGGGATGGCTGACCGCTGCCTGCCGGTCATCGGCGTACCGACGACCGCCGAAGGGGTCGGCCGGCACTACGCGGCGCGTACGCACGGCGGGCTGCTCGACGGTTGGCTGGTGCACACCGGCGACCGGGCCGACGTGCCGGGCGTCGCCGTCGAGGCGGTGCCGCTGCTCATGACCGACGACGACCGGACCAGGGCGATGGCCCAGGCGGCACTGGAACTGGCCCGGCGCTGCCGCGATGCGTGAGGAACTGCGGATCCTCCCGGTGGCCGGGCTGCCAGACTTCCGGCCGGGGGACGACCTGGCCGCCGCCATCGCCGGAGCGGCCCCCTGGCTGCTCGACGGCGACGTCGTCGTGGTGACGTCCAAGGCGGTGTCCAAGGCTGAGGGCCGGCTCGTCGGCGTACCGGCCGATCCGGCGGCCAGGGAAGCGGCCCGGCGGAAGGCGATCGAGGCCGAGGCGGTCCGGGTGGTCGCCCGACACCGCGCCACGACCATCACCCAGACCCGGCACGGCTTCGTCCTGGCCGCCTCCGGCGTGGACGCGTCCAACGTGCGGTCCGACGAGCTGGCCCTGCTGCCCCTCGATCCCGACCGGTCGGCGGCCCGGCTGCGCGCCGATCTGCACGCGCGGCTCGGAGTCACCGTCGCCGTCGTGGTCAGCGACACCATGGGCCGGCCCTGGCGCAACGGGCTCACGGACGTGGCCATCGGCGTGGCTGGGATGGCACCGCTGCGCGATCATCGCGGCGGGTCCGACACCCACGGCAACGAGCTCCTGCTCACCGAGATGGCCGACGCCGACTCCGTGGCCGCGGCGGCCGAACTCGTGAAGGGCAAGGTGGACGCGGTACCGGTGGCCGTCGTCCGCGGGCTGTCGCCGGTGGAGGACGGACGAGGCGCGAGCGCCCTGGTCCGGGCGCCCGAGCAGGACATGTTCCGGCTGGGCACCCGCGACGTCGTCACCGCCCGCCGGTCCGTCCGGGTGTACGCCGACCGGCCGGTCGACCCCGAGCTGATCCGCCGGGCCGTGGCCGCCGCCCTGACCGCACCGGCTCCGAGTCGCAGTGTCACCTGGCGGTTCGTCCAGGTGGCGAGCGCGCCGGCCCGCAACCACCTGCTGGCGGCGCTCCGCTCGCCGGCGGAGCTGCTGACGGCCCCGGAGGTGCTCGTGCCCTGCCTGGTCGGACCCGGCGACCAGCGCACGGTGCGCACGCTCTCAGTGGGCGCCGCGGTGGAGAATCTCCTGGTCCAGCTGGCGGCGGAGGGCCTCGGATCGTACTGGCGGTTCCCGGCGCCGGACGAGGCCGATTCGGTACGGCGAGCGCTCGACCTGCCGCCGGACTGGGAGCCGATGGGTGCGATCACGGTGGGCCACCCGGCCGGGCCCGTGCCGGACGCGCCGCCGCCCGAGGTAGGAGACCGCCTCCTGATGCGGTGAGCGTCCCCATCCGGGTAGACGGACGCTGTTAGCGTGCCGCGTGGCCGGCCCAGCAGTGAGGACCACCGTGGACGACCAACCTGGCACCGGACGCCGGATCCGCCCGGTGCGCGGCCTGCTCGTCGCAGGCGTCGCCATCGCAGCCCTGCTCGTGGTGCTCGACATCTCGGTGACCCGGGTGCCGTGGGCGCCGCAGTGGCGCGAGCCGGAGAGCATGGTCCGCATCTACTTCGACGTCGCCCGCGAGCAGAACCTGCCGACCTGGGTGAACGTCTGCCTGCTCACCCTCGCCGCGGCCATCGCCGGTCTCGTGGCCGCGCTGGCCCGCGCCGCCCGCGACCCCTCGGCGTTGCCGTGGGCCGTCTTCGCGCTGATCTGCGCGGGCCTGTCCCTCGACGACATGACGTCCCTGCACGAACGGCTGGATCCGCTCGGGCGACAGCTCGGCGGCGGGAGCGGCCTGACCTACGCCGCCTGGCTGGTGCCCGGTGCCCTGGTCGCCGTCGGGGTGGTGGTGGCTGTCGTCGTGCTCGTCCGGCGGACCGGCCGGACCACGCGGCTGCTGCTGCTGACTGGTCTCGGCTGCCTGCTGGCCGGCGCCTTCGGTTTCGAGGCGGCCGGCAACGCGGTCCTGGAGGAGCGTGGTTTCAGCCGGGCGTACGCGTGGTTCCTCTTCACCGAGGAGTTCCTGGAGACGATCGGCGCGGTCCTGCTGCTCGCCGGAACGGTCAGCGGCCTGCGGATCACGGCGACCGGGCCGAGCCTGCTCGTCGAGCTGGCGCGACCGGGCGGGCCTCAGACCACCCGGTAGTCCCGGACGGGGGCACGGTGGCCGAAGCGCGGGGCAGAATAGCCGCTGATCTCGAGCAGCCGTACGAGCCGATGCCGGTGCGGGCGGTACGGCGCCAGCAGTTCCAGCATCCCCTCGTCGTCTACCCCGCGGCCGATCAGCGCGGAGCCGACGAACTTCGCCAGGTGGAAGTCCCCGACTGACACGTGGTCGCTGTCGCCGAGCGCCCGCTGCGCGACCTCGGCCGCGGTCCACTCACCGATGCCGGGGACGACCTGCAGCCGGGCCAACGCGGCCTCCGGCGCCAGTTCGACGGCCTCCTCCAGCCGCCCGGCCACTGTCGCCGCCGCCCGCAACGCCCGTCGGCGCGCCCCGTCGACCCCGCATCGGTGCCAGGTCCACTCGGCCAGGCCGAGCAGTGCCTCGGGGGTCGGCGGCACCCGCATGCCGGCCGGCGCCGGCCCGGGTGCGGGCGTGCCGGCCAGGCCGATCAGCTCGCGCCAGGAACGCCGGGATTCGACACCGGTGACCTTCTGCTCGAGGACGGCCAGGCACAGGCTGTCCCAGACGCGGCGGGTGCGCGGGATCCGCAGTCCGGGGTGCCGCCGCCAGGTGTCGGTCACCCACCCCGGCGGCGGGCTGAACCCGCTCGGGTCGTCGCTGGCCCCGAGCGAGTCGGGTACCGCGGCCAGGGCCCACGCCGCGCCCGGCCCCCAGGCGTCCGCGGACACGATGGTCCCGCCGTAGCGCAGCCGCACCGTCGCAGCGCCGTACGGCGTGGTGGTGGTCCGCCAGAGCGCACCCTCGGATTCGACGTGGAACGTGGGATCGGCGGCGCCTCGCCGCAGCGGTCCCAGGGTGCGGCGGATGTCCAGCGCCCCCTCCGGCCGCCAGGTCAGTTGCGCCGGTCGCTCGCTCACCGGCGGGGCTACCGCGGGGCCATCCGCAGGGCGGCGTCCATCCGGATCGTCTCGCCGTTGAGATACCCGTGCTCGGCGATCACGCACACCAGGGAGGCGTAGTCGGCCGGCGAACCGAGCCGCTTCGGGAACGGCACTCCCGCGGCCAGCCCGGCCCGGATCTCCTCGGACAGCGTGCCCAGCATCGGGGTGTCGATGATGCCGGGGGCGATGGTGCACACCCGGATCCCGACGGTGGCCAAGTCACGCGCGGCCGGCAGGGTCAGCCCGACGACGCCGGCCTTGGACGCGGCGTACGCCAGCTGCCCGATCTGGCCCTCGAAGGCGGCGATGGAGGCGGTGTTCACGATCACGCCGCGCTCGCCGTGCTCCATCGGCTCGGTGGCGGCGATCCGGGCGGCGGCCAGCCGCAGCACGTTGAACGTGCCCATCAGGTTGATCGTGACGACCTTGCTGAACAGGTCGAAGTCGTGCGGGGTGCCGTCCTTGGCCAGGACCCGGGAGGCCCAGCCCACCCCCGCGCAGTTGACCGCGAGCCGCAACGGCCGGTCCTGGCCGGCGGCCATCTCGACCGCGGCGGCGACCTGCCCGGGATCGGTGACGTCGGCGGGGGCGAAGCTCGCGTCCGGGCCGAGTTCGTCGGCCAGCTCGGCGC
>JACCSC010000142.1 GCA_013813215.1 Geodermatophilaceae bacterium
GCCCGGTGGTCGGCGGCGGTGACGGGCTCGGCGGCGTGGTCGGCGGCGTGGTCGGCGGTGTGGTCGGGATCGAGCACGGGCCGGTGCCGGAGCCGTCGTCGTCCAGCGGCTGCTCCGGATCCAGCGACACCGAGCGGCCCAGCGCCGGGGGCGAGACAGGTGAGTTGGCGCCCACGTAGTCGGCGAACGCGTCGATGTCCACGGGCCCGGTCACCGGGTCGGTGCCGTTCAGGAAGCCGTAGAAGCTGTCGCCCCCACCGGCGAGGAACGAGTTCATCGCCACGGTGTAGACGCCGTCGGGGTCGAGCACCTCACCGTTCAACGTGATCGAGTCCGCGTCCACCGCCGAGCCCCACTCCGCGTTCGGGTCGAACTCGTACGTGAACCCTTCGGACACCGACAGCAGCAGCAGGGTCTCCCGCACCTCGTCGTCCGGCGGGGTGTTCGGGTTGCCGGGGAACTGCTCCTCGAGCACCTGGTCGATGTGCGCGCCGGTCATCCGCAGCGTGTTGACTGTGTTGCCGAAGGGCTGCACGGTGAATGCCTCGGAGAACGTGATGTTGCCCTCGGGGTCCTCC
Organism: Geodermatophilaceae bacterium; assembly: GCA_013813215.1. GTDB lineage: Bacteria > Actinomycetota > Actinomycetes > Mycobacteriales > Geodermatophilaceae > JACCSC01. Next base: position 579 of record JACCSC010000142.1, read on the forward strand.
GGACCGGTGGACAGGCAGTTCAGGTCCGCCCGCAGCCCACCCGGGTTCATGAACGCGATCACCGGATCGTTGAACGCCTCGTCCTGCACCGAGGCGAGTTGCGCGTCCGCGATCAGACTGCCCAGCGAGGACTCGGAGTCGCGGACCGGAGCGCCGTTGAGGTAGGCGCGGTCGATGTCGGCGGTCTGCGAGCCGATGCTGACCAGCCCCTGCTCGGCGGAGCGATCGGTCCAGTACTGCACGATCGCCGCGACCGTCGGGTCACCGACGCCCTGGAGCACCGGGACGTTGAGCGCGCTGAGCGTGACCGGGTCGATCTCACCACTGTCCGGGTTGACCTGCAGGCGGATGTCGGTGACGAGCTTGCCGTAGAAGCCACCCTGGGTGACCAGCCGGGAGGCCGTGGCCGGGGTCTCGCCCGTGCGCGGGAGCAGGCAGTTGTAGGCCTGGTGCGTGTGCCCGCTGACGATCAGGTCGACGTCCTGTGTCGCGAGGCCGGCGTTGATGTCCACGATCGGGCCGGTGAGGTCGTCGCAGGCGTTGTAGTCCGGAGCATCGGGGCCGGCCGCCGTGCCGCCTTCGTGGATCAGGACGCCGATCGCGTTGACCGGGCCACCCGGGAACGCGGGGTCGGTGAGCTCGGCGGCGTAGGCGTTGATCGTCTCCGCCTCGTCCAGGAAGTCGACGGTCTCGACGCCGGTGGGACTCACGATCGTCGGCGTGGTCTGGGTGACCACGCCGATCAGGGCCAGCCGCTGGCCGCCGCCGATGTCGAGCAGCTCGTACGCCGGCAGGATCGGCTCCCCCGGGTCCAGCCCGTCGTCGTTGTAGACGACGTTGGCCGCCAGGTAGGGGAAGTCGGCCCCGTCGAACGTCGTGTCCCCGGTCGAGTCGGTGAAGCAGCTGTCGACGTCCGGTACGCCCACACAGCCGCCCTGGTCGATCCGCAACAGCTCGTCGGTGCCCCGGTCGAACTCGTGGTTGCCCACAGATGAGTAGTCCATGCCCAGGGCGTTGAGCACCTCGATCGTCGGCTCGTCGAGGAACACACTGGAGGTGAACGGTGAGGCGCTGATCAGGTCGCCGGCCCCGACGAAGAAGGAGTTGGCCGCGTCGCCACCACCGGAGGTGAACTCCCCGGCCTGCTGGTCGAGGGTCACCGCCACGTTCGCCGCGCCACCGACCAACTCGACGATGTCGTCCTCGGTGCCGTACTCGCCGTCGTCACCGGGGGACGTGATCAGCTCGCCGTCCCCGCCGGACTGGACCTCGATCCGGCCGTGGAAGTCGTTCATCGCCAGCAGCTGGACGTCGATGTCACCGGGCGCCGCCGTCGCTGGTGCGAGGGGTACCGCCACGACGAGTCCGAACGCCGTGGCGATCGCGGCGGCGAGGGGAAGACGGGCACGCATGCGGGGGACTCCAGTCACCAGACGACGACGGGAACCTAGCGCCTGCCTCGGACAACCGCTACTGGCCGGCCACCACCCGGGGGAATCAGGCGGGTACGACGCTGCGGGTCGAGCGCACGGTGGCCGAGCCGATCACCCGGTCGTCGTCGTACAGGACGACCGCCTGGCCGGCGGCGATCCCGCGCTGCGGCTCGGCCAACTCGACCACCAGCGACCCGGCCTCGAGCCGGGCGGTGGCCGGGCTGAGCGCGCCGTGCGCTCGTAGCTGCGCCGTGCCGCGAAACGGCAGCGCCGGGCGACCCGATGGCCACAGCGGAACCCCGGCGTGCACCGTGTGCACGTCGAGCAGGCCAGCCCGGCCGACCGTCACCGTGTTGGACACCGGGCTGATCGACAACACGTACCGCGGCTGGCCGCCCGCCGCCGGGCGGGACAACCGCAGCCCCCGACGCTGGCCGATGGTGAACCCGAACGTGCCCTCGTGTCGGCCGAGCACCTCGCCGGACTCGGCGTCGACGATGTCGCCTGGCGCCTCCCCCAGCCGCCGGGCGAGGAAGCCGCGGGTGTCGCCGTCGGCGATGAAGCAGACGTCGTGGCTGTCCGGCTTGGCCGCCACGGCCAGACCTCGGGACGCAGCCTCTCGGCGTACGTCGTCCTTGGTCGAGTCCCCCAACGGGAAGACCGCACGGGACAGCTGTGCCGCGGACAGCACGGCCAGGACGTAGGACTGGTCCTTGGCCGGGTCCACCGAGCGGCGCAGCACTCCACCGGACAGCCGGGCGTGGTGTCCGGTGACCACCGCGTCGAAACCGAGCGCTACGGCACGGTCGAGGACCGCGGCGAACTTGATCTTCTCGTTGCAACGCAGGCAAGGATTCGGCGTACGCCCGGCGGCATACTCGGCCACGAAGTCGTCCACGACGTCGGCGCCGAACCGCTCGTGCATGTCCCAGACGTAGAACGGGATGCCCAGCACGTCCGCGGCACGGCGGGCGTCCCTGGCGTCCTCCAGCGTGCAGCAGCCGCGGGCCCCCTGCCGCGCGGCGGCGGGCGAGGGGGACAGGGCCAGATGCACGCCGGTGACGTCGTGCCCGGCGTCCACGGCCCGGGCCGCGGCGACCGCACTGTCCACGCCGCCGGACATCGCGGCGAGCAGCTTCACCGGCGGGCGCCCGCCATCCGGGCGCGCTCGACCACCGGTCCGATCGCGCTCAGCAGCTGCTCGACATCAGCCGCCGTCGAGGTGTGGCCGAGGGAGAAACGCAGCGATCCACGGGCCCGGTCCACCGACGCGCCCATCGCCATGAGCACGTGGCTCGGTTGGGACACCCCGGCGCTGCAGGCCGAGCCGGTCGAGCACTCCACCCCACGGGCATCGAGCAGCATGAGCAGGGCGTCGCCCTCGCAACCGGGGAAGGACAGGTGGGCGTTGCCCGGCAGCCGGCTCGGCCCGCCACCGACGAGCCCGTCGCCCGGGTCGCCGTTGAACACCGCGTCCGGCACCCGATCCAGGACACCGCGAACCAGCTCGTCCCGCAGTCCGGCCAGCCGCCTGACGCGCTCGGCCCGGTCCCGCACGGTCTCGGTGACCGCGACCGCGAACGCCGCGATGGCCGGGGCGTCCAGCGTCCCGGAGCGCACGTCACGTTCCTGGCCGCCGCCGTGCAGGACCGGCGTACAGGCCACGTCCCGCCCGAGCAGCAGGGCACCGACGCCGACCGGGCCGCCGAGCTTGTGCCCGGTCACGGTCAGCGCGTCGACCCGACTGGCCGCGAAGTCGACGGGGACCGCCCCTACCGCTTGAACGGCGTCGGTGTGCAGCGGAATGGCGTTCTCGTGCGCGACGGCCGCCAGCTCGGCGATCGGCTGGACGGTGCCTACCTCGTTGTTCGCCCACATGATCGTGACGAGCGCGACGTCCTCGGGCGCCTCGGCGATCGCTGCCCGCAACTCCCGCGGATGCACCCGCCCGAGGTGGTCGACCGGCAGGTAGGTGACCTCGGCGTCCTCCTGCTTGCGCAGCCACTCCAGGGAATCCAGGACTGCGTGATGCTCGATGGTGCTGGCGATGATCCGGCGGCGCCGCAGGTCGGCGTCCCGACGAGCCCAGAACAGGCCCTTGACCGCCAGGTTGTCGCTCTCGGTGCCCCCGCTGGTGAACACGACCTCGGACGGACGCGCGCCCAGCACGTCGGCGATCGCCTCGCGCGCCTCCTCGACCACCCGGCGGGACTCCCGCCCGGCCGCGTGCAGCGACGAGGGGTTACCGACCCGGATCAGCTGCTCGCTCATCGCGCGCACCGCCGAGGGGAGCATCGGCGTGGTCGCCGCATGGTCCAGATACGCCGCCGCCGTCACGCCACCGAGGGTAGACCGGTGCACCGTCAAGTACCCCCGTTGGCGTAGGCCAGCGGTCCGTCGTGCGGTCGGCCTACCGTCGGGACATGCGCTCGCGTACGACGAAACGGCTGGCGATCGCCTTCGCCTGCCCGTGGCTGGTCTGGGCCGCCGTACGGCTGGCCGGATGGGACTCCGGCTATCCGCTGGTCCCGGCCATGGCGTTCACGCCGTACGCCGCGCTGTCCGCCGTCCTGCCGCTCGTGGCCGGGGCCGTGGTCCGGTCCCGCGCCGCGATCGCCATCACGCTGACCGCCCTCGTGGCCTTCGGCCTCGCGGTGGTGCCCCGAGGATTCGGCTCGGCACCGGACGTCGTCGGTGGACAGCCCCTGACGGTGGCCTCGGTCAACATGTTCTTCGGCGGCGCCGACCCGGTGGCCGTCGCGGCGCACGCCCTGGACCTCGCGGTGGACATCCTCACCATCCAGGAACTGACGCCGGAAGCTCTGGCCGGCCTGCTCCAGACCGACCTCGCGACGGAGTTCCAGTACCGCCTGGTCTCCGCGGAGGCCGATTCGGCCGGCGGCGGCGGGGTGTTCTCCCGGTATCCGCTCGAAGCTCGCGACCCGGTAGCGGCGCTGTTCCGCCAGCCCAGGGCCGACATCCGGCTGCCGTCGGGCGACGTCGTCACGGTGACCTCGGTACACGCTTTCCCGCCGGCGACCTCGGTGACCGCCGTCCGGCAGTGGGCGGACGACCTGGCCGCGCTGCCGTCGGCCGGAGGCCTCGAGATCCTGGCCGGGGACTTCAATGCCACCCTCGACCACGCCGCGCTGCGGGACATCATCGACACCGGGTACGCCGACGCCGCGGCCGCCGTCGGCCGTGGCTGGACACCGACCTGGAGCGTCGGATTCCCGGTGCCACCGCCCCTCACCCTGGACCACGTGCTCGTCTCGCCGGGGATCGCGGTGCTGGCCGTCTCCGTCCGCGATATCCCCGGCACCGACCACCGGCTGGTGAGCGCGGAACTGCGGTTGTGAGCGGCTCGACGAGGCGGCAGCCCAAGGCCCACAATGTCGGCGATGGAATCGGCCGACACCTTCCACCAGACCCTGACCGGCACCAGCTTCACGTTGCTCGGGCTGTGGTTCGGCGTCATGCAGTTCGGGCATGGCGACTGGCGACGCGACCCACGCCGGCACCGCTCCACCGTCCACATCGCCCTGCACTTCTTCCTGCCCGGCAGGCTCGGCCGAGTCCATCGGCTTCATCCGCGCGCCGCACGGTCCGACGCGATGGATCGAACGCACCCTGCGGGCCATCGACCCGGTGCTGTACGCCGGCCTGGTCGCCACTGCCTTTCTCCCGGTCGAGACGCTGGGACTGGCGCCGCTGCAGATCGGCGGCATCGTGACCGGCACCCTGTTCCTCACGGGCCTGGTCTACGTGTGGCTAGCGTTCGTCGAGCAGGCGCCGGCTGCTCCGCCACCGCCCACCTGATCGATGGCATGAGGCCGGGTGCTGCGTAGCGCGGGCAGGCGGACGAACGTCGGACTCCTCGCGCTGCTGGCGCTGGCTTTCCTCACCGGTGTGGTGGCGTTTACCGTCGGGACGCTGCCGGCGGCCACCGTGTTCGCGGTGGTCCACGGCGCGCTCGGACTGGGCCTGCTCGTCCTCGTGCCGTGGAAGTCGGTGGTCGTACTGCGGGCCCGCCGCGGTGGGCGGGGCCGGCTGGTCGGTAGCGTGCTGCTCCTTCTGGTCCCCTTGTGCGTCTTGTCCGGGCTCTGGCATGCGGTGGACGGATACCGCGTGATCGGTGGAGTCACCGCGCTGCAGGTCCACGTCGGCACCGCGCTGGCCCTGCTGCCGTTCGTGCTCGTTCACGTGCTCGCACATCCGCAGCGGCCCCGGCGCACCGACCTGTCCCG
>JACCSC010000138.1 GCA_013813215.1 Geodermatophilaceae bacterium
GGGTTGCACATCCGCCGGACCTGTGATTCCGCTGATGCGGGGCCCCCCTCGCTTGCACTCGCATGGGTCGAGTGCCAAACTCGGACTGGCACTCAGGCACTGTGAGTGCCAGCCGCACACCTGGTCGGGAACGGTGAGGTGCGCAGGTCGACGGTCCTACGCCGCCGCCCCGCCGCGCCGTCCGTCGCGGGCACCGCCCCGACCTCGAATAGTCCGTCTATGGAGGACATCGCTTTATGGCAAAGATGATCGCGTTCGACGAGGAGGCCCGCCGCGGTCTCGAGCGGGGAATGAACATCCTCGCCGACGCCGTCAAGGTCACTCTCGGTCCCAAGGGCCGAAATGTGGTGCTGGAGAAGAAGTGGGGCGCTCCCACCATCACCAACGATGGTGTGTCGATCGCCAAGGAGATCGAGCTCGAGGACCCGTGGGAGAAGATCGGGGCCGAGCTCGTCAAGGAGGTCGCCAAGAAGACCGACGACGTCGCCGGTGACGGTACGACCACCGCGACCGTCCTGGCCCAGGCACTGGTCCGCGAGGGCCTGCGCAACGTGGCTGCCGGCGCGAACCCGATGGAGCTGAAGAAGGGCATCGAGGCCGCGGTCGCCGCGGTCAGCGAGCACCTCAGCGCCACCGCGAAGGACGTCGAGACCAAGGAGCAGATCGCCTCCACGGCCTCGATCTCCGCCGCCGACACGAGCATCGGCGAGCTCATCGCCGAGGCGATGGACAAGGTCGGCAAGGAAGGTGTCATCACCGTCGAGGAGAGCAACACCTTCGGTCTCGAGCTCGAGCTCACCGAGGGCATGCGATTCGACAAGGGTCACCTGTCGGCGTACTTCGTCGCCGACACCGACCGCATGGAGACCGTGCTCGACGACCCGTACATCCTCGTCGTCAACTCCAAGATCGGCTCGGTCAAGGACCTGCTCCCGCTGCTGGAGAAGGTCATGCAGTCGGGCAAGCCACTGGCCATCATCGCCGAGGACGTCGAGGGTGAAGCCCTCGCGACCCTGGTCGTGAACAAGATCCGGGGCACCTTCAAGTCCGTGGCCGTCAAGGCCCCGGGCTTCGGTGACCGCCGCAAGGCCATGCTGCAGGACATCGCGATCCTGACCGGTGGCCAGGTCATCAGCGAGGAGGTCGGGCTCAAGCTGGAGAACGCCGACCTGTCGCTGCTGGGCCGCGCGCGGAAGTTCGTCACGACCAAGGACGAGACGACCATCATCGAGGGCGCCGGCGACTCCGACCAGATCTCCGGTCGGGTCAACCAGATCCGTTCCGAGATCGAGAAGAGCGACTCCGACTACGACAAGGAGAAGCTCCAGGAGCGGCTGGCCAAGCTGGCCGGCGGCGTAGCCGTCATCAAGGCCGGTGCCGCCACCGAGGTCGAGCTCAAGGAGCGCAAGCACCGCATCGAGGACGCCGTTCGCAACGCGAAGGCGGCCGTCGAGGAGGGCATCGTCGCCGGTGGCGGCGTGGCGCTCGCCCAGGCGGCGAAGACCGCGTTCGAGAAGCTGGACCTCGAGGGTGACCAGGCGACCGGGGCGAACATCGTCCGCGTCGCGCTGTCCGCACCGCTCAAGCAGATCGCGATCAACGCCGGCCTCGAGGGCGGCGTGGTCTCGGAGAAGGTGTCCGGCCTGGAGACCGGTTGGGGCTTGAACGCCGCGACCGGGGAGTATGTCGACATGCTGGCCGCCGGCATCCCGGACCCGGCCAAGGTCGTCCGCTCCGCACTGCAGAACGCCGCGTCCATCGCGGCGCTGTTCCTCACCACCGAAGCGGTCATCGCCGACAAGCCGGAGAAGTCTTCCGGCGGCGGTGGCGGCGGCGGTGGCGGCGACATGGGCGGCATGGGGGGCATGGACTTCTAGTCCACCTGGCGTCCAGCCACACGCAGCACACAGGAGGGCGGTCCCGCGTCAGCGGGGCCGCCCTCCTGCATGTGCCAGGCTGCGCGGGTGGCCGTGATGATCGACCGGCCGGTCTGGCCGGGACGCGGCCGCCGGTGGTCGCACCTGTGCAGCGACCGCGATCTGGCCGAGTTGCACGAGTTCGCCGCCCGGCTCGGCGTACCGGAGCGTGGGTTTCACCGGGATCACTACGATCTGCCCGCGGAGCGGTACGCCGACGCCGTGGCCCTCGGCGCCGAGCCGGTGACCAGCCGGGAGCTCGTACGCCGGCTCACCGCGGCCGGCCTGCGCCGGCCGAAGCATCGCACCGGCTGAACGGCGGATCAGTCCGGCGGCAGGGGATCGCTGGCCAAGGCGGGGTTGGAGCAGGTCGCACCCGGTTCCGGGCTGAGCTCCGGGGTCATGCGGTAGATCCGCAGGAACGCCTCGAGGCGCGGGTCGGACACCGACTCGACAACGAGCTGGCGACCCCAGGACTGCACGGACACCGCGGTGGACAGCCCGGGATACGGGCTGAGCATCGTGTGGCCGACGCCGTCCACCAGCCCGGCGAGCACGCCGACGTCCGCGGCGGGTAGCGCCGGGTCGTAGCTGAGCCAGACCGCGCCGTGCTCGAGGGAGTGCACCGCGTTCTCCTCGCGGATCGCCTCGGCGTACACGATGCCCGTGCAGTCGGCCCACGCCTGATCGTGCGGCCCGCCGAGCGGCGGCGACTGGGCGTAGTCCACCGAATCGGGCACATGCGTCGTCGGCAGTCGAGGGCGGACTGTACTGGCGCCGGCACCGTCCGTGGCCTCAGGCGGAGTGTTGCTCCCCGCCGAGCAGGACCAGCTCGGCCTGGATGTTGCGGCGGGCCGGCTCCTCCAGCCGGTGCATCGCGGCCGTCCCGAAGAGTCGGTCGCGAGCCAGGAGCCCCCGCAGCACATCGGCCCGCCCGGCGCGGAAGTCGTCGTCGGGCACGTGGGCGTACTCCGCGCGGATCGCATTGGCGTAGCCGACGTACGCCGCCGGCGGTCCGGCGAGCACCGACAGGTCGGCGTCGCAGAGCAGCGCGGCGTCGGCGTCGGCGTCGTCGTACCGGTGGGTGGCGGTGAGCCGGACCAGTCGCTGTACCTGCGCCACCCGGGCCGCCGGGAGGTTGAGCGTCGCCAGCCGCCGCCCGGCCAGTACGGCGCTGCTTTCCTCGTTGTCCGGCCGGGTTGGGTCGTACACCGCGTCGTGGAACCAGGCCGCCAGCCGTACTGCGTCCGGGTCCTCGGCGAGACCGGCGTACCGGTCGAGCACGGCGAGCACCACGGCGAGGTGCGCCAGGCCGTGGTAGACCCGATGCGGCTCGCTCCACCGCTCGATGAGCTCGCTCCACACGTCCCGCGAGTCCGAGCCCGGGCCGGCCAAGGCGGTCCAGTCGGCCAGCAAGCGCTCCACGGGTCCCAGAGTGATTAGTCTCCCGGCCATGACGCAAGCAACACCGCCGGGTTGGTACGCCGAGTCCGCCGGCTCGCCGGTGCAGCGGTGGTGGGACGGCCGTCAGTGGACCGAGCACACGCAGGCTCCGCAGCCGGTGCAGGTCAGCGACCCGTCGCGGGTTCAGCACCAGGTGCAACAGCAGGCCGGCGTGCACCCGAGCGGGCCGGGCGGCGGAACGCTGTTCACCGAGCCGCTCCTGGTGGTCAACCAGAAGGCCAAGCTGATCGAGCTGACCAACGAGTACGCCGTCTACGACAGCAACGGCACCCAGCTCGGGTCGGTCGTGGAGATCGGCCAGAGCGGCCTGAAGAAGGCGATGCGCTTCGTCAGCTCGTTCGACCAGTTCATGACCCACCGGCTGGAGGTGCGCGACCGGTTCGGCGTGGCACAGCTCGTCCTGACCCGGCCGGCGAAGTTCGTCAAGTCGACTGTCGTCGTGTCCCGTCCCGACGGCCAGGAGATCGGCAGGATCGCCCAACAGAACGCCTTCGGCAAGATCCGGTTCGACCTGCAGACCACCCATGGCGTGGTCGGCGCGATCCAGGCCGAGAACTGGCGGGCGTGGAACTTCGCCATCAGCGACCACAGCGGTGCCGAGGTCGCCCGGATCACCAAGACCTGGGAGGGCCTGGCCAAGACGATGTTCACCACGGCGGACAACTACGTAGTCCAGATCCACCGTTCGCTGGCCGAGCCGCTGCTGAGCATGGTCGTGGCCAGCGCCCTGTCCGTGGACACCGCGCTGAAGCAGGACTCACGCGGTTTCGGGTGACTGGGTCACTGTCCGTTTCGGGACATCAGGTAACGGAGGGTAGTCGCGGCGTCGACGGAGCGGCACACTGTGCCCACCCCCCCACCCAGTCGGGTCACGGCCAGCCCAAGCAGCTCGGCCGGTGCACCCGGCGACAAGCTCAGGAGTGCTCATGCGCCGACGCAGTATCTCCCTCGCGGCTGCCGCCGCGATGGTGGTGGCCGGACTCTCGGTCGCCGCACCGGCCGCGATCGCGACCCCCGACGTCCTCCCCGCCTCGGTACCGGACCAGCTGCTGGTCGGCTACGAGCCGGGGGCCTCGGCGGCTAGCCGCGCGGCGGCCCAGGACGCCGTCTCCTCGCTGTCCGCCCGGCAGCTCGTCCGGGCGAACGCCGAACGCCGCCAGGTCGATCTCGTCCAGCTGCCCGCCGGCGCTGACCTCGACGCGGCGATCGCCCGGCTGGAGGCCAGCTCAGCGGTCGCGTACGCCGAACGGAACTGGAAGCTGACCACCGCAGCGACCTCGAACGACCCGTACTACACCAACGGCAGCCTCTACGGCATGTACGGCGACCAGACCACGCCGGCCAACCAGTTCGGCTCGCAGGCCGGTGAAGCGTGGGCGAAGAACATCATCGGCTCGGACAACGTCTACGTCGGCATCATCGACGAGGGCTTCCAGACCACCCACCCGGATCTGGACGCCAACGTCTGGACCAACCCGTTCGACGCCACCGACGGCGTCGACAACGACGGCAACGGCTACATCGACGACACGAACGGCTGGGACTTCTTCCAGGACAACCGCAGCGTGTACGACGGCCCAGACGACGACCATGGCACCCACGTCTCGGGCACGGTCGGCGCTGAGGGCGGCAACGGCGTCGGCGTGGTCGGCGTGAACTGGAACGTCACCCTGATCAGCGGCAAGTTCCTCGGCCCGTTCGGTGGCTCCACCGCCGACGCCGCGCTCGCCGTCGACTACATGACCGACCTCAAGGTGCGGCACGGACTGAACATCGTCGCCACGAACAACAGCTGGGGCGGCGGCGGGTTCTCCCAGACACTCCTTGACGCGATCAGCGCCGGCGCGGCGGAGGACATCCTGTTCGTCGCGGCGGCCGGTAACGGCGGCTACAACAACGACACCAGCCCGTCGTACCCGGCCAGCTACAACACCACGGCCGGCGCCGGCTACGACGGCGTCATCGCCGTCGCCGCCATCAACAACACTGGCGCCAAGGCCTCCTTCAGTCAGTTCGGCGCCCAGTCGGTGGACCTCGGCGCTCCTGGCGTCGGTATCTGGTCGACGGTTCCCAACGGCTACTCCAGCTACGACGGAACGTCGATGGCCACGCCGCACGTGACAGGCGCGGTCGCGTTGCTGGCCTCCCGTTACCCGAACGCGAGTGGCCTGCAGATCAAGACCCAACTGCTACGGGCCGCCCTGCCGACCCCCTCGCTGGCCGGTAAGACGGTCACCGGCGGCCGGCTGGACCTGACGAAGCTCCGCTGACCCCGCTGTTCCCCGTTGTCAGTGGTCCCGCGTCATCTGTGGCGCGGGACCACTGGCATCTACGGCCGCCGCTGCGGGCCGGCCCAGGGTGAGGTAGGCGAACCCCAGCCCGTTGCGGTATCCGCGCAGCCAGCGGGTGCGGTGTTCGTCGGCCGCGGCGCGGATCCGCGCGGCGTCCACGTGCTCGGCGTGCGTCAGCAACCACTCTTCGTCGTCGGCGAGGTAGCCGGACTCGAAGGCATCCCACTCGTCGTGGTTGGCGGTCTCGACGTACAGCGGTCGGAATCCGGCGTCGATCGCGGCCTCGACCATCCCGGCCAGGTCGGGCAGCGCGAGCACGTCGTCGTACACCAGGTCCTCGTCGACCCGACCCCGCGGTTCCCAGATCCCGTCGCCGAACAGCAGCTGGCCGCCGGGCCGAACCAGCCCGAGCAGGCCCGCGAGGGCTGCCGGTTGGCCGCCGGCGAGGGCGTGGCTGGAGCCGACGCAGACGACGAGGTCAGCCGGCTCGTCCAGCTCGTCGGCCGACCGACGCAGAAAGCCCACCCGCTCGGCCAGTCCGCGCTCGGCCGCCGCGGCCCGGGCGCGGGTCAGTACGCGCTCGTCGGTGTCCACGCCGGAGCCACTGGCCGATGGGGCGGCCGCGGCGATCCGCAGCAGGAGTTCGCCCCAGCCGCAGCCGACGTCTAGCACGTCCGCGGGCCGCGCGGCGGCCAGC
>JACCSC010000396.1 GCA_013813215.1 Geodermatophilaceae bacterium
ACCGCGACCTCCGTGCCCTCGGTCACCCAACCCCCGCGGCGGCGCAGTTCGGTGCAGAACGGATGCGTCTTGCGGTACAGCGACAGCAGGCCGCCGTCCGGACCGAGCAGCGCCGCGGAGTTGAAGACGACGCCGCGCTCGGGACCGCGCTCGTACGTCGGCCACACCACGTGTACGCCGAGCCGCGCCGCGACCTCCTGGGCGGGGTCCAGCAGGGCACCCGGCAGCTCGGAGATCATGTCCCACAAGGCTTCGGGGCCACAGTCCGGCGTGAACCCCGTGGTCACGGTCTCCGGCAGCACCACCAGCTCCGCGCCGGTGGCGTCCACGCAGCGCTCGATGTACTCGACCGCCTTGTCGCAGTTGGCCTTGATCGACTCAGCGGTCAGCGGACCCGGGGCCGGCGAGATCTGTACGGCGGCTGCGGTGAACGCGCGCATGGGTTACCTCCTCCGACCGAGTGTCGACCCCACCACGACGCCCAGCAAGGCGATAGCGGCGCCGGCGACGCCTCCGACCAGGAACGGCCGGACATCGACGTGAATGTTCCTGTCGCCCCACGGGCGGTCCGGCCGACCGGCGTGCAGCACTTCGCGTTGCCGATACTCGCCGTGCCTCCAGTCCGGCTGCGCCTCCTCGCCCGCGGCTGCTGATGGCGCCGACAGTTCGGCGTCGACGTTGGCGAAGAACTGGCCGGCCATCTTCTTGGCCACGCCACTCAGAACCCGTTGGCCCACACCGGCGATGACCCCGCCGACCACGGCGTCGGCGTCGTAGGACACCGTCGTACCGTCGCCGTCGGCCGCCAAGCGCACTGTGCAGTCGGCGCTGACCGTCCCCGGGCCGCCGGAACCCGAGGCGTGCAGGACGTAGGACGTCGGCTGGTCCCGGTCGCTGATCCGCACCTGGCCGAGATACGTGCCCTTGATCGAGGCCACGCCCGCGGACACCGTCATCCGGTACGCGTCGGGAGCCGTCTCCTCCAGGGCCTGGCAGCCCGGGATGGTCCGCGCCAAGACGGCCGGGTCGTTCAGGGCCGCCCACACTCGCTCTGGCGGTGCGGACAGCGTGGCCGTTCCGGACAGCTTCATGCCGATGCCTTCCTGGTGCGCTCGGGGTCCGAGGCGAGCAGCTCGTACAGATCGCTCGGCGAGACCGGCATCGCGGCGATGCGTACGCCGAGCGCATCCTCGATCGCCGAGGCGAGGCAGGCCGAGCCAGGTATCACGCCGGCCTCACCGGCCCCCTTGATACCCAACGGGTTCAGCGGCGAGGGCGTCTCCAGGTGCGCGGTGTCGATGTGCGGCACCTCGCTGGCGTAGGGCATCAGGAAGTCCATGAACGACGCGTTGAGCAGCTGCCCGTGCTCGTCGTAGTGCATGACCTCGTACAGCGCGCCGCCGACGCCCTGCGCCACCCCGCCGTGGATCTGGCCCTCCACGATCATCGGGTTGATCAATCGTCCGCAGTCGTGCACGACGGCGTAGCGCAGGATCTTCACCTCGCACGTCTCGCGGTCGATCTCCACCACTGCGGCGTGCATTCCGGAGGCGAAGGTCGAGCGGATCGGCGAGAAGTAGTCGCGACCCTCCAGCCCGGGCTCGTCGTCCTCGGCGACCGGGGCGCGGTCCGGATCGTTGCGCGGCGCGAACTGGGTGGCGGCGCGGGCGTCGTTGTCGAAGGCGTAGCGCAGCGGGTTCGACAGCACCGCGACCGTGGCCAGGGCCATCGCCGCGGACGGATCGCCCTTGACCTGGACGGTTCCGTCCACGATGTCCAGGTCGTCGGGGCTGCACTCCAGCGCTTCGGCGGCGATCCGCAGCGCCTTGGCGCGGACAGCGCGAGCGGCGAGCGCGACGGCGTTGCCGCTCATCACCGCGGCCCGGGAGGCGAACGTGCCGACGGCGTACCCGAAGCGGCGGGTGTCCCCGGTCGTGACGTGGACGTCGTCGAACCGGACGCCGAGTTCCTGGGCGACGATCTGCGCGAAGGCCGTCTCGTGCCCTTGGCCTTGACTCGTCAGGCCGGTGGACACGAGCACCCGCCCAGAGTTCTCGACCTGGACGTGCCCACCCTCGTAGGGCCCGACGCCGGTGCCTTCGACGTACGCCGCCATCCCGATCCCGACCGTGCGCCCTGTGGCGGCCGCCTCGGCCCGCACGGTCTCGAAGGCGTCCCACTCGACGAGCTCACGCAACAGCCGCAGCGATTCGGGGTAGTCGCCGGAGTCGTAGATCAGCGGCCGGCCGTCCTGGAAAGTCAGGCCGTGGTCGTAGGGGAACTCATCGGGCTGGATCAGGTTGCGCTCGCGGACCAGGGTCCGGTCCAGCCCGCGCTCGTCGGCGATCCGGTCCATCGTGCGTTCCATGGCGAAGCAGCCCTGCGGCCGGCCGGCGCCACGGTACGGCGTCACGATCACGGTGTTCGTGTAGACGCTGTCCACGGCGCAGCGGTAGGCCCGCGGCTTGTACGGGCCGAGCAGTTGGGTGGAGGTGATGATCGGGACGATGATCCCGTACGGCGTGTAGGCCCCGTGGTCGTGCCAGATCCACACGTCCAGAGCCAACAGAACACCGTCGTCGTCGTACCCGGCGGTGATCTCCTGCACCTGTCCGCGCTCGTGGGCGGAGGAGACGAAGTGCTCACGGCGGTCCTCGACCCACTTCACCTCCCGGCCGAGGAGCCGGGCGGCCCAGGGGACGAGCAGTTCCTCCGGCCAGGGGTGCACGATCTTCACCCCGAACCCGCCGCCCACGTCGGGGGCGATCACCTCGACTTTCCCCGGCGACAGTTCCAGCTTGGCCGCGATGGCCGCCCGCACCGACGTCGAGGTCTGGGTCGAGCTGTAGACCCGCAGGGACTGGTCCTCGGCGTCCCAGCGAGCGTAAACCCCCCGGCCCTCCATCGGCATCGACGCGCTGCGCTCGATGGTCTGGGTGAAGCGCAGCCGGTGCGGCGCCGCGGCCAGTTCGGCCTCGACATCGCCGGTGTCCTGGACGAGATGGGCGGCGACGTTGTCCGGGACGTCGTTGTGCACCAGCCGCTCGGCCGCCCGCGCGGCCTCG
>JACCSC010000245.1 GCA_013813215.1 Geodermatophilaceae bacterium
GCTGATGGGTCTACCTTCCATGGGAGAGACCTCCGCCGGGGAACGCTTGCTGCGCTTGTCCTTTGAGGACTGATATGAGACCGCGTCCCCGGCGGGCGGTCTTGGAGGCCTGACGCCAACAACGGTGTCGTCCCTTGAGGACTGGTCCATCAGCACGGCGCTGTGCCTCCGTGGTCAGGACTCGACAACGAAGGGAGCAGGCATGTTGGGGGTAGGGATCGACTGGGCTGAGGAGTTCCACCTGGTGGCGCTTGGCCGGCCGGGCGAGGGGGTGTTCGACGTTGCCCGGGTTGAGCACGACCCGAGATCGCTCGACACGCTGATCGCCCGGATCGCGCAGCTGGAACCGGACCCGGCCGAGGTGCGGGTCGTGCTCGAGACCAGCTACGGGATGCTCGTCGAACGGCTCCTCGACGCCGGCTACGCGGTGGTGCCGGTCAACCCGGACCTTGTGGCCCGCCGGCGAGGACCGGCCAAGAAGAAAGACGACGCCGAAGACGCCCGTATCGCCTGTCTCATCGCCTTGGACCGCTTCGAACGGCTGCGGCCGCTGGTGCCCCACGGCGAGGCGGCGGCCGAGCTGCGCGCCATCGGCCGCGATGACGAACGAGCCTCGCGCGACGAACGCCGGCTCCTCAACCGGCTCCGCGCCGATCTGATCGCCACGTTCCCCGCCGCGTTGATCATCGCCGGCGACGACATCGGCGCCCCCACGTTCCTGCGCATGCTGGAGCGCTGGCCGACCGCCAACGCCCTGGCCGAAGCATCGCCAGGCGAACTCATCGCGTTCGCCCGAGCCGGCCGCCACGGCTGGCCGGACCGCTTCGCCGACCGTATCCATGCCGCGCTCGCCGCCGACAACTTCGTGGCCAGGGACTGGCTGGTGCGCGCCAAGACCGACACCATCCGCCTCCTCGCCACCCAACTCCTCGCTCTCGGCACCCAGCGCCGGGCCTGGGAGCGGCGCATGGGCGAGCTGATCCTCGGCGCGCCCCGAACCGGCAGAGCGAAGCGACCCAAAGATGGTGACCGGGGGCCGGTGGTCCCTGGCGGCGAGATCTACTTGAGCTTTCCCGGCCTCGGTGATCGTCTCGCCGCCAGGGTTGCCGGCGAGATCGGCGACATCGCGAACTTCGACACGCCGAACGGCCTGCAATGTTACGCCGGCAAGGCCCCGGTGACCCGACGATCCGGCAAGAGCGAGCTCGTCGTCGCCAACCGCCTTGCCTGCAACGGCCACCTCCGCGACGCCTGCCAGCAATGGGCGTTCTGCAGCCTGCGCGGCTCGGGCTGGGCCCGCCAGTTCTACGACACCCACCGCACCAGCGGCAAAGGCCACCAGGCTGCCCTGCGCGCCCTCGCCAACCGTTGGCTCGAAGTCCTCTGGCACTGCCTCACCCGCCGGGTCGCCTACAGCGAAGCCGTCCACGTCGCCAACCGCACACACGCCCTCACCCCAAGGGCGGCCTGAATGCGTGACGCTTCGCCGCCACCCGTCCGCCGCGGCTTCAACTGCGCCGCCTGCGGCCGCTTCACCGTCACCGCAATCGAAGGCGTCTTCCGCAACCCACCAGTTCGTTCGCAACCCCGATTCTGCTCCCCCGCCTGCCGTCAAGCCGCCTACCGCCGACGACGAGCAGGCGTCGCCGAACACACCCCAGCCCAACGCAACGGAGGCCGAAACCGACGACTCACGCCCGGTGGTTGACAAACGGTGTCTCATCGCTCATCGCTCATCGCCGGTGTTCGATCGGCGCGTACGCTGGCGTGATGGCTGATCCCGTCGTGCGGCACACGGACTCGGGGATCGAGGTCAAGGCGCTGTACACCGCCGACGACCTCGAGGGCTGGGACGCCGACGCGCAGATCGGCACGCCCGGTCGGCCGCCGTACACCCGCGGTGTCTACCCGTCGATGTATCGCGGGCGGCTCTGGACGATGCGCCAGTACGCCGGATTCGGTTCGGCGGCGGAGACGAACCAGCGCTTCAAGTTCCTGCTGCACGCCGGCCAGACCGGCCTGTCGTGTGCGTTCGACCTGCCGACGCAGATGGGTTACGACTCCGACCACCCCCGCGCCGAGGGCGAGGTCGGCAAGGTCGGCGTGGCCATCGACTCGATCGCCGACATGCGCCTGCTGCTGGCCGACATCCCGCTCGACCAGGTGACGACGTCGATGACGATCAACTCGACGGCGTCGATCCTGCTGCTGCTCTACGAACTGGTCGCCGAGGAGCACGGCGTGCCGGCCACGGCGATCTCCGGCACGATCCAGAACGACCTGCTCAAGGAGTACATCGCCCGCGGCACGTACGTCTACCCGCCGCGCCCGTCGATGCGCATCATCACCGACATTTTCGAGTACTGCGCGGCGAACGTGCCGAAGTGGAACACGATCTCGATCTCCGGCTACCACATCCGCGAGGCCGGATCGACGGCCGTGCAGGAGATCGCGTTCACGCTGGCCAACGCCATCGCCTACGTCCAGGCGGCGATCGACGCCGGCCTCGATGTCGACGACTTCGCACCGCGCCTGTCGTTCTTCTGGAACGGCCACAACAACTTCTTCGAAGAGGTCGCCAAGTTCCGCGCCGCCCGCCGCATGTGGCACCGCCTGATGACGGAACGCTTCGGCGCCCAACGCGAGTCGAGCAAGCTGCTGCGCTTCCACACCCAGACCGGTGGGTCGACGCTGACCGCGCAGCAGCCGATGAACAACGTCGTGCGCGTCGCCGTGCAGGCGCTGGCGGCTGTGCTCGGGGGGACGCAGAGTCTGCACACGAACGGCTTCGACGAGGCGATCAGCCTGCCGACGGAGGAGGCCGCCCGCTTGGCCCTGCGCACGCAGCAGGTCATCGGCTACGAGTCAGGCGTCGCCGACACGCCCGATCCGCTCGCCGGGTCGT
>JACCSC010000254.1 GCA_013813215.1 Geodermatophilaceae bacterium
TCGCCGACGACGACGCCGGCGCTGATCCGGCCCTCGACCATCGACGCGCCGAGGGTGCCGGCGTTGTAGTTCACGAAGCCTTCGTGCATCACGGTCGTGCCCTCGGCCAGGTGCGCGCCGAGCCGGACCCGGTCCGCGTCGGCGATCCTGACCCCGCTGGGCACGACGTAGTCGGCCATCCGGGGGAACTTGTCGATCCCGAACACGGTGACGGGGCCATGGGCCGCCCGGAGCCGGATGCGGGTCTGCTCGAAACCGGGTACGGCGCACGGCCCGTGGTTGGTCCACACGACGTTGCTGAGCAGACCGAACACGCCGTCGAGGTTGCACCCGTGCGGGCGGATCAGCCGGTGCGAGAGCAGGTGCAGCCGCAGGTAGACGTCGTAGGCGTCCTGCGGCGGCTCGGCGAGGTCGGTGATCACGGTGCGGACGCCGGCCACCTCGACCCCGCGGGCGGCGTCGGCCGCGACCAGCCCGCCCAGGTCCGGTCCGGTCTCCCCGGTCAACTCCAGCGCGTTGAGCGGCGTCGTACCACCGGGATGATCGGCCCCGTGCTCGTCGACCACCGGCGTCGGGAACCAGACGTCCAGCACCGTTCCGTCGGGGAGGACGGTCGCGAGGCCGGCCGCGTACGCGCTGTGTGCAGCCACCCGGTCACGGTACCGGCGGTGCCCGCCGGGCCCGCCGATGATGGGATGGCAGTCCACGGCGCAGCGAAGGGATCACATGACTCCGACGTACGTGCACGGCTACCGGCCGCGCGAGGCCGAACGGCTGGCCGACCAGGCCGGCACGCTCGTGGATCTGCTGCACGGCGACACCGCCTATCCGGCCGGCAGTCACGTGCTCGAGGTGGGGTGTGGCGTCGGCGCGCAGACGGTCACCCTGGCCCAGCGCAGCCCCGAGGCCAGGTTCACCGCCGTGGACATCTCCGCGGACTCCCTCGCCGAGGCGGAGCGCCGGGTGCGGGCTGCGGGCTCGGCCAACGTGGAGTTCCGGCGGGCGGACCTGTTCGACCTGCCGTTCGAGGCCGCCAGCTTCGACCATGTCTTCGTCTGCTTCGTGCTGGAACATCTGGCCGAACCTGTTGCCGCCCTCGAGATCCTGCGGACGCTGTTGCGCCCGCGGGGCACGATCACGGCCATCGAGGGTGACCATGGATCGGCGTACTTCCATCCTGACGACGTCGCCGCCCGCGCCGCGATCGCGTGTCAGATCCAACTGCAGGCCGCGGCTGGCGGCGACGCGCTGATCGGCCGCCAGCTGTATCCGCTGCTGACCGATGCGGGCTTCGCCGAGGTGACCGTGTCGCCGCGGATGGTGTACGTCGACGGCTCGCGGCCGGACCTGATCGAAGGCTTCACCGAGCGCACCTTCACCGCGATGATCGAGGGGGTGCGGGAGCCGGCCGTGGCGGCGGGGTTGTTGACCGGGTCCGCCTTCGACGAGGGCGTCGCGGCGCTGCACCGGACGGCCGCACCGGACGGCGTGTTCTGCTACACCTTCTTCAAGGCGGTCGGTGCGCGTGCTTGACCTGACCCTGGGCGGCGCCGAGCTCACCGCCGCGCTGGTCGACATCCCGTCGGTGTCCGGGACGGAGGCCACCCTGGCCGACGCCGTCGAGGCCGCGTTGCGCGAACTCGGCCACCTCGAGGTCGAGCGGACCGGCGACGCCGTACTGGCCAGGACGTCCTTGGATCGCGACCACCGGGTCCTGCTGGCCGGGCACCTCGACACAGTGCCGATCGCGGACAACGTGCCGTCCTCGGTCGAGGGCGACCGGCTCTACGGCTGCGGTACGTCGGACATGAAGTCCGGTGACGCGGTGATGCTGCGGTTGGCGGCGACGTTGCGGGACCCGGCGTACGACGTGACCTGGATCTTCTACGACAACGAGGAGGTCGAGTCCGCGCGCAACGGCCTGGGTCGGGTGGCGCGCACCCACCGGCACTGGCTGTACGCCGACCTGGCCATCCTCATGGAGCCGACCGGCGGCCAGGTCGAGGGGGGCTGCCAGGGCACGCTGCGGGCGACCGTCACGGCTGCCGGGAAACGGGCGCACAGCGCGCGATCCTGGTTGGGGGACAACGCGATCCACCGCGCGGGCGAGGCGCTGGCCGTGCTGTCGGCGTACCGCCCGCGCACGATCGAGATCGACGGGTGTGAGTACCGGGAAGGACTCAACGCGGTGGGCATCCACGGTGGCGTCGCCGGCAACGTCATCCCCGACGATTGCGTCGTGGAGGTCAACTTCCGGTTCGCGCCGGACCGGTCCGTCGAGGCGGCGTCGGAGCACCTGCGGGAGGTACTGGCCGGGTTCGACGTGGCGGTGACCGACGCTGCCCCGGGTGCCCTGCCGGGGCTGGCCGAACCGGCCGCGGCGGCCTTCGTCGCGGCGGTCGGGCTGATGCCGCGAGCCAAGTACGGCTGGACCGACGTGTCCCGCTTCGCGGCCTTCGGCATCCCGGCGGTCAACTTCGGGCCGGGCGACCCGAACCTCGCGCACACCAGGGAGGAGCACGTGCTGATGGCCGACATCGAGGCGTGCGAGCGACTGCTCTCGACGTACCTGTCAGGAGCCGGCGCGTGACGTCGCCCGCGGAGCCGCAACCGCCCGAGAAGCACCGCGGACCGGTGGTCCTGCGCCGCGACCAGGTACAGACCGGCACGACGGACCAGCGGCTGCTGGACAGTCGTGGACCGTCGGACTGGGTGCACACCGATCCGTGGCGGGTGTTGCGCATCCAGTCCGAGTTCGTCGAGGGCTTCGGCCAGCTGTCCGAGCTGCCGCGCGCGGTGAGCGTGTTCGGCAGCGCCCGGACCTCCCGGGAGAGTCCGGAGTACACCATCGGACGCCGGCTCGGCGCGGCGCTGGCCGAGGCCGGCTTCGCCGTCATCACCGGAGGTGGGCCGGGCGCCATGGAGGCGGCCAACCGCGGCGCTCAGGAAGCCGGTGGCCTGTCCGTCGGGTTGGGTATCGAGCTGCCGTTCGAGCAGGGCCTGAACCGATGGGTCGACATCGGGATCAATTTCCGCTACTTCTTCGCCCGCAAGACGATGTTCGTCAAGTACGCACAGGCCTTCGTGATCCTGCCCGGCGGGTTCGGCACCCTGGACGAGCTGTTCGAGGCGCTCACCCTGGTCCAGACCCGGAAGGTCACCCGCTTCCCGGTGGTGCTGATCGGTACGGCGTACTGGTCCGGGCTGGTCGACTGGCTGCGCGACACGCTGCTGCCCAGCGGCAAGGTCAACCCCGCCGACCTCGAGCTGATCACGCTGACCGACGACGTGGACGAGGCGGTGGGCGTGATCACCGCGGCGGCCCGCTCCTAGGCCCCGATGATCTCGGGAAGTTGCCGCCCCTGACCGGCCCCATCCCGAGATCATCGACGACGGCGCCGAGGCACCGGCCGGGCGTGCGGCTCAGCCCTTCTCCGCCCCCTCCGCGGTGCTCATGATCTTGCGCTGGAAGGCGAAGAACATCAGGGCCACCGGGATGGTCATCAGCGCCGCGGCGCCCAGCTTCAGCGGGAACTGCTGGGCCTGACCCTGCCCGCCGGCGGCCAGCGTGGCCACCCCCTTGGTCAGGGTGTAGAGGTCGGGATCCTGGGCCGAGACCACGAAGTGCGACAGCTCGTTCCAGGAGCCCTGGAAGGCCAGGATGACCAGGGTGATCACCGCCGGCCGGGCCATCGGCAGCACCACCGACCAGAACGTGCGGAAGACGCCCGCGCCGTCGATCCGGGCCGCCTCCTCGACGCTGACCGGGATCGACTCGAAGAAGTTCTTCATGATGAACACGCCGGCCGCGTCGACGAGCAGCGGCACGATCATCCCGGCGTACGTGTCGTAGATCCCGAGCTGGTTCACGACCAGGAACTTCGGGATGAGCAGCACGACGCCGGGCACGGCCATCACCGCGATGATGCCGGCGTACACGACGCCCCGGCCCCGGAAGTGCAGCCGGGCCAGCGCGTAGCCGGCCATCGAGCAGAACAGCACCCGCCCGATCGTCACGCACACCGTGACGATGATCGAGTTCATCGCCCACAGCGGGAAGTCCAGCCCGCCGCCGAACAGCGTCTCGTACGTCGCCGTGGTCCAGTTCGCCGGGACCAGCGAGACCGGATTGTTGGCCGCGTCGCTGTCAGTCTTGAACGAGGTCGCGATCTGGATCAGGAACGGGAAGATGTAGATGATCGCGATGACGGCGAGCAGCGCGTAGGTCAGCGGGGTCGTGAGCACAGCCCGCCGCCCACCGCCCGTCACCTGGACCTGCCTGTCACCGGAGGATCTCTCCTCGGCCTCCGACGCGGGCAGCGTCTGTGCGGCCACGGTCATCGGGTGCTCCCCACGGCCGCAGTGTCGGCAGGCACGAAGCGCTTGCGCTTCGGAACCGTGGTTCGCTCGCGCAGCACCCACCGCTGGATCACCGTGAGGACCACGATGATGGCGAACAGGATGAACGCGATCGCCGCCCCCTGCCCCCAGCGGTTGTTCAAGAACGATGAGGTGTAGGACAGGTACGCTGGAGTGATCGTCGTCTTCGCCGGGCCGCCCTGGGTGCCGACGAAGATCTGGTCGAAGACCTGCCAGGCCCCGATCAGGCCCAGCGTCAGCACCGTGAACAGGGTGGGGCGCACCAGCGGCAGCGTGACGTAGCGGAAGCGCTGCCAGCCGGAGGCGCCGTCCAGCAAGGCGGCCTCCTGGACTTCACCGGACAGGTTCTGCAAAGCGGCGATGAACAGCAGCATGAACGTCCCGGACGTGGTGAACACGGCCAGCAGGATGAGCGCGCTCATCGCGATGCTTGGACCGGCCAGCCAGTCCCACCAACTCAGGCTCAGCAGGCTGTTGTCGGCCAGGAAGCCCGGCGCCTCGTCCACCCCGAAGACACCGAGGATGACGTGCAGCACGCCACGTGGGTCGGCGAACCAGTTCGGCCCGTTGATCCCGACCCAGGACAACGCCCGGTTCACCGCGCCTCCACCGGCGAACAGGAAGAGGAACAGGATCACGATCGCCACCGAGCTGGTTACCGACGGGAAGTAGAACGCAGTGCGGAAGAAGCCGCGGCCGCGCAGCGCTTTCTTGTTGACCAGGACGGCGAGGAACAGCGAGAGTGCCGTCTGCGTGGGGACGACGAGGACGACGTACCAGAAGTTGTTGCGCAGCGCGGTCCCGAAGTCCCTGGTCTGCAGGCCCCCCTCCTCGCTGAGGATGCCGCGGTAGTTCTCGGCACCGACGAAGCCCACGGACGAGGAGAACGGGCTGCCCTGCCCGCGCCAATCGCTCACGCTGACCCAGGCCGCCATCAGGACCGGCAGGGCCAGGAACAGGCCGAGGATGATCAGCGCGGGCGCGGTGAACAGCCACCCGGCGACGGACTCGCGGCCCCGGATGTTTCCGGACCCGCGCGAGCTCACAGAATCGCCTCGAGGTTGCTCTGCGCCGACTCCAAGATGGCCTGCGGGTCACCGCTTCCGAGGCCCTCGAGCTGTGCGTTCAGGTCGGCGACGACGTCGGACACGCCCACCTGGTTCGGGACGGCGACTGCGTTCTCGGCCTGGTCCAGGAACGCGACGAAGTCCGGGTTGTCGGTGCGCCACTGGTCGGCTGCCGACTGAACCGAGGGCATGACGCCGAAGGCGCTCGCGAACTCGAGTTGCTGGTCGGTGGAGGTGAGGAACTCCACCAGCTCGATGGCCGCCTCGACATTGGCGCTCTCGGCCGCGATGCCCCAGCAGTTGGTAAAGGTCAGCGTGCCGGCGCCGGACGGACCCTCGGGCAGCGGCGCGACCTGATAGTTGATGTCGGGGTAGTCGGCGGCCATCGCGCCGATCATCCAGTTGCCCTCGATGGTCATCGCGGCCCGGCCGGTGCCGAAGGCCTCGCCGGCCCAGCCGGAGTCGAGGTCGGCGGCGAAGCGCCAGGCGCCCGCGTCCACGACGGACTGGACGTACTCCAGCGCTTCGACGTTCTCCGGACTGTTCGCGGTGGCCTCGCCGTCGGTAACGAGGCTGCCACCGGCCTGCGCCATGAAGGCTCCCAGCCGCTGGTACTCGGTGCTCGTGGTCAACCCGGCCTGCTCAGCCGTCGTGAGCTGCTCGGCGATCGCGCTCAGCTCCTCCCAGGTGGTCGGGACGTCGTCGTCGGTCAGCCCGGCCGCCGCCCACGAGTCGGTGTTGATGATCAGCGACAGTGTCGAGAAGTCCTTGGGCGCGCAGTAGAACTCGCCGTCGACGGTGAAGGCGTCGCGCAGGTTGGGGTAGAAGTCGTCGGCGTTGGACAGGTCGCCGGCGTACGGCTCGATGGAGCCGTTCTCGGCGTAGCTGGCCACCAGGTCGGAGCTGACGTAGAAGACGTCCGGGGGCGACCCGGCCGCGAAGCCCTGGCTGAGCTGCTGGTTCAGGTCCTGCGCCGCGGTGACGGTCGCGGTGTTCCCCGACTCCTCGCTCCACGCCTCGGCGGCCGCGGTCACCGCATCGGTCTCGGCCGGTCCGCTGGAGCCGATCAGGATGCTCAGCTCGGCCGGACCCGACTGCTGCTCGGGCTCCCCGCCGCCGTCGTCGAAACTGCCTCCTCCGCAGGCGGCCAGCGCCAGAGCGGCGGTGGTAGCGAGGGCGAGTTGGACGTGCCTGCGGGGTCGGGTCGTCACGAGGGTCTCCTGGGTTCGGCGATCGGTGGGTGATCGGGTGGCTGCGCCGTGGAGGCGCGGAGGGTGAGCGTGGGCCGCAGCAGCGAGCTGCGGCTGGGGCGATGTGGATCCGCGATCACGTCGAAGACCTGCCGCAGGCACTGCTGCGCCGCTTCGGCCAGTGGCTGGGTGATGCTGCTCAGGCCGACGGCCCGGGCCACCGGGGTGTCGTCGAACCCGGTCACCGACAGCCGTCCCGCGGCCGCGGAGTAGGCGCCCAGGGCGAGGGAGTCGCTGGCACACACCACGGCGGTGGGCGGATCGGACAGCGCGAGCAGGTCGCGGGCCACCTGCCGACCGGCCTCGACGTCGTCGTCCACCCGGCCGTCCAGGCGCGGGTCGGCGATGCCGGCCTCGGCCACCGCGGCGGCCCAGCC
>JACCSC010000260.1 GCA_013813215.1 Geodermatophilaceae bacterium
CGCCGTCGGGCACCGCGACGCCGTACCAGGGTCCGCGCTCTGGCTCGGCGTACGACGCCGCGCACGCCGCGTTCGCCGAGGCCTGGGGGGTGCCCTGTGTGGACGCCGGCGTGGGCGGCTCGATCCCGTTCGTCGCCGCGTTCGCCGCGCAGCTGCCCGACGCGCAGTTCCTGATCACCGGCGTCGAGGACCCCGACACCCGGGCGCACGGAGCGAACGAAAGCCTGCACCTGGCGATGTTCGAGCGCTGCTGCCTGGGCGAGGCGCTCCTCCTACAGAGGCTTGCCGAGGACTGAACGTCAGAAGAACCCGTACCGTGCCAGCGAGGCCACCAGCTCGCGCTCCTCGTAGGCGAAGTGCGGCAGCAGGGTCTCGGTGAGCTGGTCCACGGCGTCGGTGACGGGTCCCAGGTCGGTCGGGTCGGCGGCCAGCCGGACGAGCGCGGCGTCCACGTCCTCCAGGAGCCAGTGGATGACCTCGTGCTCCTCGTGCAGCCGGTCCAGGACGGCGCCGAGGTCGGCCTGCCGCGAGCGCAGGTAGGGAAAGATGCCCTCGCTCTCCAGGCTGTGGTGGTGGGCCAGGATCCGGCAGTAGCCCTGGCACAACCCGCCCAGCGTCCACGCGTTGGCCCGTCGGGTGACGTCGGCCGGCTGTCCGCGCGCCGCTCCGATCTCGGCTTCCCCGGCGGCCACCTGGCGCAGCGTCTCGCGGACGCGGGCCAGGTCGGCATGCAGGTAGTCGTGCACCTCGATCAGGTGCCGCCCGGCGGCGACCGCATCCCGGGTGTCCGCGGTGGGTTGAGGCCCGGTGGGCCGGCTGGCCTCGTCGAGCGCGGGGCGGCCATCATCTGGGGCAGCAGAACTCACGCCGCCCATTCAAGCCGAGGACGGATCCGGCTTGACCCCACCCTCAGACCGGGAAGAGGCTGCGGGCGACCACTAGACGAGGAGCGTCGATGCCACCCACCAAGGCCCACTTCAACGGCAGCGTCAACCTGGCCGACACCGAGACCGTGATGCGCGAGATCGTCAGCCGCGTGCCTGCGGGGGTGACCCGGATCCCCGATGGTGAGACCGGCGACCGGGCGAACTGGATCTTCTTCCAGCTAGCCAAGTTCTTCCAGACCGATGGCCTCGAACAGGCCCGGCCGGCTGGCGAGCCCGAGGAGGGGTATCAGACGATCCCCAAGGTGCAGCTGAGCGAGGGCGCCGATCCCGCCGACCTCCAGTGGCCGGATCTCGGCTACGCCGCGGTCTACCAGGAGTCGTACGCCGTGTTCCGGCGCCTGCGCGACGAGGGCGTCGTCCCGGCCGGGGTGCGCTTCCAGGCGCAGTACCCCACGCCGCTGGCCTCGATCAGTGCCTACGTGGTCGCCGAGCAGCAGGCACAGCTGGAGCCGTCATACGAGCAGGCGCTGTTCGCCGATCTGGACGCCCTGCTGGCGGCCGTCCCCCACGAGGACCTCGCCATCCAGTGGGACGTCGCCGTCGAGTTCGGCATCCTGGAAGGCGGCTTCGAACCGGGCGAGGGCCTCGACTTCGACGGGCTGGTCGCCCGGCTGGTCCGGTGCGTCGATCGGGTTCCCGCCGACGTCCCGGTCGGCCTGCACCTCTGCTACGGCGACTACGGCCACCAGCACTTCGTCCAGCCCCCGTCCCTCGCGCTGCAGGTGCAGGTGGCCAACGCGGTGGGCACCGGCGCCGGCCGCGCCGTCAGCTGGCTGTCGTTCACCGTGCCGCAGAATCGCGGCGACACCGAGTTCTTCGCCCCCCTGGCCGACCTCGAGGTCCCGCCGGCCACCGAGCTGTACCTCGCGCTCGTGCCCTACCACCCCGACGACCAGGAGCCGGGCACCACGACCGAGCAGGCCAGGGTCGTCGACGAGCTGCTGGGCGGACGGGCCTGGGGCATCTGCACCGAATGCGGTCTGGGCCGCGCCGAACGCGAGGAGGTCCCCGGGCTGATCGACCTGCACCGGAGCATCCTGGCCGGGTAGGTTCGCCGCCATGGCGCTGATTTAGACCAACGGCATGCTCTTCGGCCTGCGCCCGGTGGCCGACTTCGGGCTGGCCATCCTCTCCTTCAGCGACCCGGACGGCGTGCACCTGGAGCTGACCGCAGCGCTCTAGCCACTCGGCCAGTCCGACTGGCGGTCCGGGTTGTCCAGCCAGCCGACCACTTGCAGGTAGAACGGCGCGTCCCCGTTGTGCTCGGCCACCGTCATGCCGAGCGAGCGCATCACCGCGGCCGAGGCGACGTTGTCGCGATCGGTGGTCGCCACCAGCCGGGCGACGTTCAACTGGGTGAAGCCGAAGTCGATCAGCGCCCGGGCCGCCTCGGCGGCGTACCCGCGGCGCTGGTGCTCCGTGGCGACAGCCCAGAACATGCCCAC
>JACCSC010000283.1 GCA_013813215.1 Geodermatophilaceae bacterium
CCCATGAAGATCGTGATTCGCAAGGTCGAGCCCGTACGCCTGACCTGCATGCCTTGCGGCGCTTGCGCCGCGCCGTAACCGGTAGTCAGCAGGATCCCCGCTCGGGGGCCGTGGTGATCGAGGCGCCTGCCTCGCCACGCCCCCGACCGGGGCCAGCGCGTTCGTTGAGCCTGTAGAAGCGTTCGTCACCCTGCTTCCGGCGTCAGGAGATCCAGGATCGATGTCCAGTGCTATGGACGCCGTTGCGGTTGACCCGGACCTCCGCTCGGCGCTGCGCCTGCTGACGGTGGCTCCCGACGGCGAGGACTACATCGTCGCTCGCCCCGAGTTGGGCGTCTACGTCGCGATCCCCCGTCCAGGCGTGGTCCTCATCCAGGCTCTGCAGGACGGCGCCTCGCTGGCCGTCGCCGCCGATCGGGCCGGCGACGCCGCCGGGGAGGAAGTCGACGCAACTGACTTTATCGCTGGCCTACGTGCGGCCGGGTTGCTGAGCAGCTCGGGCGATGCCGGTCTGCGGGTGACCGGCAAGCGGGTCGGGTGGGTGGAACGCATCCCGCGGGCGGCTGTCAAGCCGCTGTTCGGCCGTATCGCGTGGGCGTCCTACGTCGCCGCTGCCGTGACCGCGGTCCTGCTGCTGATGCTCCGACCGGATCTGCGGCCCATCTTCGACGACATCTGGTTCCTCACCGATCCGATCTGGTCGTTGCTGGCGTTGATCGCGACGTCGCTGATCATCACTGCCGGTCACGAGTGCTGGCACTGGCTGGCCGGTCGCGCCGTCGGGGTTCCTGCCCGGTTCCGGGTGAGCCGCCGGGGGCTGTTCATCGTCTTCGAGAGCGATCTGAGCCAACTGGTCACGCTGCCGCGGCGAGTCCGGTACTCACCGATGCTGGCCGGTATCGCCTTCGACGTCACGCTGCTGGCGGCGGCGCTGCTGCTGCGGTTGGGCTTCCGGGAGGAGGTCGTGAGCATCCCGCCGGCACTCGACCGCTTCCTCGGCGCTGTGGTCTTCGGCCAGCTCGTCGTCTTGGTGTGGCAGATGTGCGGGGTCGCGTTCCGCTCCGACGGCTACGCGATCTTGGCCAACGCGCTGGGCTGCCACAACCTGCGCCGCGCCACCGCACTGACCGTCAAGTATCGGCTGCGCAGGCTCGACGCCCCCGAAGCCGAAGAGTTGGCCCGTATGGGCAGTCGCGACCGGTCCGTGGCCAGCTGGTTCTGGCTGGTTTCCGTCGCCGGCGGATTCTTCATGTTTTGGGCGTTCATCAAGTACCTCCTCCCGTTCACCTACGGGATGATCGAGTGGGTCGGACCCAACATCGGCTCCCTCGCAGCCGACACCGTCGTGTTCTGGCAGTCCCTGGTGCTCGTGGCACTGCTCGTGGCCCAGTTCGCGGTGATCCCGCTGATTGCCCGCCGCGAACGCGGCGACGATCGGCCCGCAGCGCCGACCCCCGTTGTGCCGCAGGATGCGCCGACGGTCAGTTCGCGGTACGCACCGGCCTGGCGGACACTGTTCGTCGTTCTCGTGATCTTCGCCTCGATGTACGGCATCAACAATCTGCGGCAGTTCGTCGGCGTTTCCGCGGACGCCACTGCGGACAATGTCGCTGCCGATGCCCTCGACGACAGCTGCCTACCCGGGCAGCGGGTCCGGATCCTGGACTATCCCCACGTCTCCCAGCAGGACATCGGCGACACCGTTTACAACTCCAACCCGCCGACCTCGGGACCGCACTACGGCGCGGCCGTCGCGCCCGGCATCTACCGCACACCTCTGTCGCCCGGACAGACCGTCCATGGGCAGGAGCATGGGCGGGTCGTCATCCACTACCGGCCGGACACACCGGCGGACATCGTGGCCGCGCTGGAGAGCATCGGTAAGCGGTTCGCGCCCGACACCGTCGTGCACCCGAACCCCGAGATCGACAGCCAGATCGCACTCACGGCCTGGGGTCGCATCGACACGCTGGACACATACGACGAGGACCGGATCGTCGCCTTTGTCGACCTGCTGCGCGGTCGCTACGACCACGCCCCGGCCGGCAGCAGCGACTGCCAGGCCGGGACCTGAGATCGCCGCCGGAACGTGGCGCACGTGCCTCGCGAGCTGCGGGTTGCTACTGACGGTGGCGTTGTCCGGTTGTGCGGCCGGCGCCCAGACCGCCGCGACCGGATCCCGTACCTCGGTAACCGCCGGCGCTGAGACCACGGAACGTACGACATCGGGCTCGGCCGGCCCGGAGTCAACTGCCCACGACGCGGCACGGACGTCTGAGGTCTTCAACGGGACGGTAGTCGAGGTCACCATCGCCGGCGGTCAGGTACAGACGGCGGACAGGCGCGTCATCGTGACCCTGAACAGCCGCGTACGGCTGATCGTGGCCAGCGACATCTCCGACGAGGTCCACATCCATGGCGTCGACGAGTACGTCGATCTGCGGGCCGGCGAAACCGCGACGTACGACTTCGTGGCCAACATCCCGGGCACCTTCGAGGTGGAGCTGCACGAGGCTGGTGATCTGCTCTTCTCCCTGCAGGTGCAGCCGTGACCGTCGCTGTCCTCGCGCACGGCGTCGGCGGTCGCACCGACCTCCCGCTGACCGCCTCGGTGGCCGTCGCGGGCGCCGTATGGGCGGTGATCGCCTCGTTCCTCATCCTGTCGGTGCTGTGGCCACGCCCCCGTACCGGCCGGGACAACGCCGGCGTTCCCCTTCCGGCCACGCTGCAACGAATCGTCTCGAGTCGGCCCCTGTGGGAGGTCCTGCGACTGCTCGTACTGCTCGCTGCCGTGCTCGTCACGGTCGCCGCCTTCGCGGGACCGACCGCGCCCACTGACAACCTCGCGCCGTTCGCCCTGTACATCACGTTCTGGGTAGGCCTCGCCCTGGTCAGCCTGCTGTTCGGGCCGGTCTGGCGGGTGCTGAACCCGCTGCGATTCCTCCATCGTGGGCTCGCCGCGCTGCAGGGTCGCTCGCCGGACTCCGGCCGGAGAGAGCTGCCGGCCGCACTGGGCTGGTGGCCGGCCGCGGCCTGGCTCGCGGTGTTCGTCTGGCTCGAACTGGTGCCCCCGTTTCGGAGCGAACCCGCCGTCGTCGGCGGCTTCCTGCTCGTGTACGCCGCGGTGAATTTGCTGGCCGCACACACCTGCGGCGCCACCTGGTTCGACCGCGGAGACGGCTTCGAGGCGTACTCCACGCTGATCGGCGCCCTGAGCCCCGTCGGGCACCGAGCCGACGGCCGGCTGGTGCTGCGCAATCCGCTGGACGGCGCCACCGCGGTCCGCCACGAGCCCGGTTTGACCGCCCTGGTGGTGGTCTTGATCGGCTCGACCGCCTTCGACGGGCTCACCCGCAGCCGGTTCTGGGTCGAGCAGATCCCCGCCGACAGCATCCCGGCCGGCACCCTCGGCCTGCTCGGCATGACGCTTGCCGTTGCGGCGCTGTACTTCCTGGCCACGGCGGTGGCCGACCGGCGGACGAGCGCGGCGCCAGTGACGACCGCCGAACCCGCCCAGGAGGCCGCCTCAGCCAGGCGTCCGGTGGCCGCCGTGGCGGCCACCGGACTTTCGGCAGGTCAGGGCGGGTCGGTACCGGCCACCGCCCGCGTCCCCCTGCGGGCGTCGTTCGCCACCTCGCTGGTACCCATCGCCGCCGGGTACGTCATAGCGCACTACTTCTCGTTGTTCCTGTTCGAGGGCCAGACGACGTGGATCCTGGTCAGCGACCCGTTCGGCACCGGAGCCGACTACCTGGGCAGCCGGGACCGGCAGGTCGACTACACGTTCGTGTCCACCACCGCGATCGGATACGTCCAGATCGGGGCGATCGTGGCCGGTCACATCGTGGCGGCGCTGATCGCCCACGACCGGGCGGTCACGATATTCGGCGAACGGGACGCGCGCCAGAGCCAGTACCCCCTGATGGCCGCGATGCTGTTGTTCACCGGTACAGCGGTGGCGCTGCTGGTGAGCACTTAGCTGAGGACCACCCGGTTCGTGTTCGTCGCGCGATCCCAGGTGATGTAGCCGCCGGCGAAGTCCGAGCGGGCCCCGGTCGGGGTGGAGTACTCGTCGCTGGTCGGGTACCCGAGTTCGGACTGCCCGGCACCGAGCGAGCGCCACGTCGTACGGATCGAACCGCGAACCTGGTGGGCGCCGTAACGCGAGGTCCAGTAGATCGAGTTCTTGTTGTTGAAGTCGTTGTACGCCGCCCCGTCGCCGGTGCCCACCTCGTCGGTCGTCGGGTAGCCGGCCGCACGCTCCGCGCCGAGCACCCGCCACTTCGTGCGGATCGCGTTCTTCACCTCGTGGGCCGAGGTCGACCGCGACCAGTAGATGGAGCCGCCCTTGGCGAAGTCGTTGTAGGCGCCGCGGTCGTAGGCCGAAGTCTCGTCCGTCGTCGGCACGCCGCGCGACGGCGCACCGCCCAGAGCGAGGAACTTGCCCAGGATCCCGCCGTACAGCGTGTGCGCACCGGCGCTCGGGCTCCAGTACGTCCGCCCGCCGGCGTACACCTGCCAGCGCAGGCTGGCGTCGCCCTGTTCGAGCCCGCGCAGCGACCCCATCCTGCTACGGATCGCCGACTCCCGGTCGTACCGGTCGGTGATCGCCGTGATCAGTTCGGTCGGACCGCCGGTCGTCGGGCCACCGGACAGGCCGACGCTGCGCGAGCAGGACGGCCAGGCACCCCAGCCCTGCTCGCGCAGGGTGCGGTTGGCCACCACCATCTGCTCCTGCGGGTGGGCCAGGTCGGCGCGGGAGGCGAACTCCTGCCCGCCGAAGGCGTTCCACGTGGAGGTCGAGAACTGCAAACCGCCGTAGTAGCCGTTACCGGTGTTGATCGACCAGTTGCCGCCGGACTCGCAAACGGCCAGCCGCTCCCAGTCGGAGGTCGTCGCAGCGTTCGCGCTCGTGGCCGGCACCACGAGCAGCGGGAGCGCGGTGGCGACGGCGGCCACGAAGGACAACCGCCCGGCGCGGCGGCGGGCGCCGGGACCGAAGAACGGCGAGCGCGGGGCTCGGTGCCGGCCGCGTGCCGGTCGGTCGGAGTCGGGCCCGGACAGGCGGGCAGGGATGATGCGGGCAGGGGACATCGAGGAGGCCTCTCGACGCCTGCGAGCTCAGCTGTCGGATTCGGGTCGAGGGCGAGTGACCCGGCCGCACCAGTGCGGCTTCACCCCAAGGCACCCTGCTGCATCGTTGCAGCGGGGGCCACGTACGTCGGGTTGCCCGCGGCCGCCCGATCCTGGTGTTGGTCACGTCCGGCGGGGGCGGCCTTCGGCGTTCCGCGGACGGGGTCCGCGGAGCAGCCGCGGGCGGGACGCAGCGTAAGGCATGGGACGCACGGTGCGGTAGTGGGCAACGACGCCGGTCCGAGCCAGCCGATGCCGGTCAGCGCAGGAGCTGGCGGGCCATCACCAATCGCTGCACCTGGTTGGTTCCCTCGTAAATCTGGGTGATCTTGACGTCGCGCATCATCCGCTCGAGCGGGAAGTCGCGGGTGTAGCCGGCGCCGCCGAGCAGCTGGACGGCGTCGGTGGTCACCTGCTGGGCCATGTCGCTGGCGAAGCACTTCGCGGCCGCGCAGATGAACGCGAGGTTCGGCTCGTGGCGCTCGCCGCGCGCCGTGGCGGCGTACACCAGGTGGCGCGCCGCCTCGATCCGCATGGCCATGTCGGCGAGCATGAACTGCACGCCCTGGAACGTGCCGACCGACTTGCCGAACTGCTTGCGGTCCTTGACGTAGGCCAGCGCGATGTCCAGCGCTCCCTGCGCGACACCCACGGCCTGGGCACCGATCGTCGGCCGGGTGTGATCCAACGTGCGCAGGGCGGTCTTGAACCCGGTGCCGGGCTCCCCGATGATCCGCTCGGCCGGGATCGTGCAGTCGGTGAGGTAGATCTCGCAGGTGGGTGAGCCCTTGATCCCCATCTTGCGTTCCTTGGGTCCGACCTCGAACCCGGGGTCGTCGACGTGGACAGCGAACGCCGAGATGCCGTTGGGCCCGGCGTCCGGGTCGGTCACCGCCATCACCGTGTACCAGGTCGACACTCCTGCATTCGTGATCCAGGCCTTGGTCCCGTTCAACACCCAGCTGTCGCCATCGCGCTGCGCCCGCGTCTTCATCGCCGCCGCGTCGGAGCCGGCCTCCCGCTCGGACAGCGCGTAGGAGGCCATCGCGACGCCGGAGCCGATGTCGGGCAGCACGAGCGCCTTGACTTCCTCCGAGCCGGACAGCAGCAGACCCATCGTGCCGAGCTTGTTCACCGCCGGGATCAGCGACGAGGACATGCAGACCCTCGCCACCTCCTCGACCACGATGTTCGTGGCCACGGCATCTGCGCCGCCACCGCCGTACTGCTCGGGGATGTGCGTGGCGTGGAAGCCGGCCTTCGTCAGGGCCGCTCGGGCCTCCTCGGGGAACCGGCTGTGCTCGTCGACGTCGGCGGCGTACGGCGCGATGTGCTTCTCGGCGATCTCGCGCACGGCGGCGCGCACCGCCTCGTGCTCGTCGCTCAGCCGATAGGTGTCGAAGGCAAGGTCCACACCGGCCAGTGTAAGGAGCGCAGAGCGTTCATTCTGGCTGTTGCCCCGATGCCCGGATCTCCTGCAGGGCGTCGTCCTTGGCCTGTGCGTCGGCCCGTAGCTCCGCCTGGAAGCTCACCATCTGCTCGCGCAGCGTCGGATCGCCGGTGCCGAGGATCCGCACCGCGAGCAAGCCGGCGTTGCGCGCGTTCCCGATCGCGACGGTGGCCACCGGCACTCCGGCCGGCATCTGCACGATCGACAGCAGCGAGTCCAGCCCGGACAGGGACGCCAACGGCACCGGTACGCCGACGACCGGCAACGGGGTCAGTGCCGCGACCATGCCCGGCAGGTGGGCCGCGCCGCCCGCCCCCGCGATGATCACCGCGAGACCCCGGCCCGCCGCCCGGGTCGCGTAGTCGACCATGTCCGTGGGCATCCGGTGCGCGGAGACCACCCTCACCTCGTGGGTCACGCCGAAGTCCCGCAGCACCCGCGCGGCCGGCTGCATCGTCGGCCAGTCCGAGTCGCTGCCCATGATCACGCCGACCCGTGGCTCGGTCACTCGAGGTCTCCTCCGCTCAGGTAGGCCGCCGCGGCGACCGCGTCGGCCCGGACCGCTGCCGGATCGACGCCGAGCACCGTGACGTGGCCCAGCTTGCGGCCAGGCCGTGGCGCCTTGCCGTACAGGTGGAACTTCGCCCCGGGCCAGCGGGCCATGGCGTGGTGCAGCCGCTCGTCGATCTCGGGACCATCGGCCGGCGCGCCCAGCACGTTGGCCATGGCCGCTGCGGGTGCCAGCGCGTCGGTGCGGCCAAGCGGGTAGTCCAGGACGGCCC
Source organism: Geodermatophilaceae bacterium (assembly GCA_013813215.1). Classification (GTDB taxonomy): domain Bacteria; phylum Actinomycetota; class Actinomycetes; order Mycobacteriales; family Geodermatophilaceae; genus JACCSC01. The sequence goes on from JACCSC010000283.1 coordinate 7,366, forward strand.
GCAGGTGCTGCTCGAACTGACTGGTCCGGCTGCCCTCGATGGTCCAGTGCGCGGAGTTGTGCGGCCGCATGGCCAGCTCGTTGACCAGCAGCCCGTCCGCGGTCTGGAACAGCTCGACGGCGAGCACCCCGACGACGTCGAGATCGCCGGCGATCCGGATGGCGAGCCGCTGCGCCTCGATCGCCGTCGCGTCGTCCAGCCCGGGCGCAGGGGCCAGGACCTCTACGCAGATCCCGTCCCGCTGCACCGTCTGCACCACCGGCCAGGCGGCGATCTGGCCGTACGGCGACCGCGCGACGACGGCGGCGAGTTCGCGGAGCATGGTGACGTGCTGCTCGGCCAGGAGAGCCACACCGTGCCCCAGCACGGCCTGCGCCTCGGCCCGGTCGCCGACGATCCACACGCCGCGCCCGTCGTACCCGCCGGTCGCCGCCTTGAGCACCACCGGCCAGCCGTACTCCTGGGCGAAGGCGTCGATGTCGGCCGGCGTCACGACCGGGGCCCAGGCCGGTACGCCGACGCCCAGTTCGCCCAACCGGGCGCGCATCCGACGCTTGTCCTGGGCGTGGACCAGCGCGTCGGCGCCCGGCAGCACGGTGTGCCCGGCGGCGGCGAGCCGGCGGATGTCCTCGCCCGCGACGTGCTCATGGTCCCAGGTGATCGCATCGCAGCCGACGGCGAAGCGCTCGAGGTCGGCGTACGAACGATGGTCGCCGAGTACGACGTGCGCGCCGACCAGGGCCGCGGACTCTGTCGGGTCCGCGGCCAGGATGCGCAGCGACTGGCCGAGGGCGATGGCGGCCTGGTGCGTCATCCGGGCCAGCTGGCCGCCGCCCACCATGCCGACGACGGGCAGTCCGGTCCGTGCGTCCATCACGGCGCTCGGTCGGGCCGGATCTTCACAGCGGGAGGCTAGCGGCCCAGCTCCGTAGACTCGCCGGCGTGGGAGTTCTGCACCGGTTGGCCGACGAACTGCGGGCGACGTGGCGGGTGGTCCTGCGCGAGTTGTCGGTCTTCGGGGCTGTGGGCCTGTTCAACCTCGGCGTCGACATCGCCGTGTTCAATCTGTGCACGCTCGTGTTAGACCTCGATGCCCTGTCGAGCAAAGCCCTCGCGACCGCGGTGTCGGCGACGTCGGCGTACTTCATGCATCGCGGTATGACGTTCGCGCACCGGGCCCGGACCGGCTTCCGCCGCGAGTACGGCCTGTTCTTCCTGTTCAACGCCATCGCCCTCGTCCTCGGACTGGCGGTCATCGCCGCGGCTCAGTACGTGGTGGACCTCGACGACGCGCTGAGCCTCAACCTGGCGAACCTGGTGGCCGTGGGCGTCGGCACGGCGTTCAGGTTCTGGACCTACAAGCGCTGGGTGTTCCCCGCCGTGACTCGGGTCGACGGCGAGCTCGCCGCCCGGTGAAGCTCTACTTCGAGGACCTGACCCCTGGTCGGGAGTTCGACCTCGGCTCCGTCGTCATCGACGAGGCCGAGATGCTGGCCTTCGCCGAGCGCTTCGATCCGCAGTGGTATCACGTGGACCGGGAGCGGGCGACGACGTCGTCGTGGGGTGGCCTGATCGCCAGCGGCTGGTTCACGGCCAGTCTGTGCATGCGGATCTACGTCGACCAGGTGCTCTCGCAGGCCGCGGCGGACACCTCACCGGGGCTGTCGGAACTGCGCTGGCTCACCGCCGTGCGAGCGGGCGACGTCCTGCACGGCGTTCTGACCGTGGTGTCGGCGACGGATTCCTCGCGCGGCCCGGATCTCGGTACGGCGGAGCTGCGCTGGGAGATGATCCGCGACGAGCCGGTCCCGGGCCAGGTGGTGCTCCGGATGCAGGGCCGTGGCTGGTTCCACCGCCGCCCGCCGTCCGAGCCGCCGTCGGACTGAACCCACCCTGACATCGGAGAGCACATGCAGGCACTCGTGCAGGACTACCCCCTGACCGTCGACTCGATCTTCCGCCGGGTCGAGCGGCTGTTTCCCGACAAGACCATCGTCACCGGTCCGCCCGGGGCGGTGACGAGGACGACGTACGGCGAATGGGCCGAACGCGTCCGCCGGCTGGGCGGCCTGCTGGACGAGCTGGGGATCTCCGCCGACGGCCGGGTCGGCACCTTCGCCTGGAACTCCGCCCGGCACCTCGAGCTCTACTTCGCCGCCCCGTCGAGCGGACGCATCCTGCACACGCTGAACATCCGGCTCTTCCCCGAGCAGCTGACCTACATCGCCAACCATGCCGAGGACGAGGTCATCTTCGTCGACCGGTCGTTGCTCGGGCTGCTGTGGCCGCTAATCGACACGATGACCACCGTCCAGCACGTGGTGGTGATGGACGACAGCGACGCCGCCGTACCCGACGACCCGCGGATCCGGAACTACGAGGAGCTGCTGGCCGCGGTGGCGCCGGTCGACTTCCACGTCGACGACGAACGGCGCGCCGCGGCGATGTGCTACACGAGCGGGACCACCGGCAATCCCAAGGGCGTCGTCTACTCCCACCGGTCCACCTGGTTGCACTCGGTGGCCGCCACCACGGCATCCTGCCTCAGCATCCGGGAGGACGACACGGTGCTGCCCGTCGTTCCGATGTTCCACGCCAACGCGTGGGGCATCGCCCAGGCGGCGCCGATGGCCGGCGCCAACCTGGTCTTCCCGGGCCGGGACATGAGCCCGGAGGCGATCGGTCGGCTGCTGCAGGAGGAGAAGGTCACCGTGACCGCTGGCGTCCCGACGATCTGGCAGGGCTTGCTGCCGCTGGTCGACGACCTCGACCTGTCCAGCCTGCGCACCCTGATCTGCGGCGGTTCCGCGGTGCCGGCCGCGCTGTCCGAGGCATACCGCGAGAAGACCGGCAAGCCGATCCTGCATGCCTGGGGGATGACCGAGACCCACCCGTTGGGGTCGGTGTCGCACGTGCAATCGCGCGACGCCGGGGCCGACGACGAGACTCTGGTCGCCATCCGGGCCCGGCAGGGCACCCCGATGCCCGGCGTGGAGCTGCGCATCGTGGAGACCGGCAGCATCGACCCGCTGCCCTGGGACGACACGGCGACCGGTGAGCTGCAGGTGCGGGGCGCCTGGATCGCCGCGGACTACTACAAGCCGGACGAGGGGGTGGAACTGTCCACCGAGGACGGTTGGATGCGCACCGGCGATGTCGCGGCGATCGACCGGTACGGGTCGATCCGGCTGGTCGACCGCACCAAGGACCTGGTCAAGTCCGGCGGGGAGTGGATCAGCTCGGTGGAGCTGGAGAACCTGCTGATGGGGCACCCGGCCGTCGCGGAGGCCGCCGTCATCGGCGTGCCACACCCGAAGTGGGACGAGCGCCCGCTGGCCTGTGTCGTCGTCAAGGACGGCGAGTCGGTGACCGCCGAGGAACTGCTGGACTTCCTACGCCCCAAGGTCGCCAAGTGGTGGCTGCCCGACGCGGTGGAGTTCATCGACGAGGTGCCCAAGACGAGCGTCGGCAAGTTCTCCAAGAAGGACCTGCGCGGGAAGTTCGCCGACTACACGTTCGCGGACTGACCTTGCCGCAGTGAGCCGGGCAACCTCGGGTGACTGCTCCCCCAGAATTTGCGTAGAAAGTCGCTGCGCAGCAACGGTTTCCGTCGTCGAAATTGTCAGACCCCCGGTCTAGCTTTGTGGTGTGAGTACGGCGCTGCAGAAGCCTCCAGCGACGGTGCCGGCCGGTCTGAATGCGGCGCTGTCTGGGCTGTCCGCCGCCTTGGACGAGGGCCAGGCCACCGAGTTGTGGCAGCTGCCGGATCGGGAGCTGGCCGCCGGGGCGGTCGCGTGTGCGCGGCTCGTGTCGCGGACACAGGCGCTGCTGGTCCGGCTGCTCGGGGAAGTCGACGCCCGCGACCTGCCGCTGCGCTCGGGAGCTTGTTCGACGACGGCGTGGACCCGGCACGAGCTCAACACGACCCCGCGCGAAGCCCGCACCCTGGCCGGTGTCGCGACTGCCGTGCGCAGTGGGATGACCGCGACCGGCACGGCGTTCGCGGCCGGCGACGTGTCCCTGTCACAGGCCGTCGCGATCACTGGCGCAGTGGGTGAGCTGCCCGAGGACATCCCCGCCGACATTCGAGAGCAGGCCGAGACCGAGCTGGTCGGTTACGCCGACCGATTCGACGCCCAGCAACTCGCGCGGCTGGGTGCGCACATCCTGACCGTGGTTGCCCCGGAGATTGGCGAGGCCCGCGACGCCGAGGCCCTGGAACGGCAGGAGCGGCAGGCGCGGCGGCGCCGGGAGCTGTTCTTCACCGCCGACGGGCACGGCAGCGTGCACGTCCGCGGCCGGCTAACGGACGAAGCCGCCGCCATCGTCCGCGCGGCGCTGGACCCACTCGCCGCGCCGCTGCCCCGGACTGCCGAC
>JACCSC010000285.1 GCA_013813215.1 Geodermatophilaceae bacterium
GCCTCGGCCAGTTCGGGCTCGCCGGCCCGGCCGGTCCAGGCGTGCAACCGGCCGGCCTGGGCCGACAGTGAGGCCACCGACCGCGCGGACACCGACCACACCAGCGGTCCCCGCTCGGCCGGGACGGCGTACGACGGCGTGGGCGCCTGCTCCAGGATGACGTGGCCGTTCGTGCCGCTGATGCCGAAGCCCGAGACACCGGCGCGGGCCGGCCGGTCGGCCCGGGCGGGCCAGGGCCGCGCGCGGTCCAGCAACCGGACGGCGCCACTGGACCAGTCCACGTGGGTCGAGGGCTGCTCGGCGTACAGGCTGCGGGGCAGGACGCCGTGGCGCATCGCCATCACTGTCTTGATGACGCCGGCCACGCCGGCCGCCGCCTGGGTGTGGCCGAGGTTGCCCTTGAGCGAGCCCAGCCACAGCGGCTGGGCGGCGTCCCGGTCGCGGCCGTAGGTGGCCAGCAGCGCCTTGGCCTCGATCGGGTCACCGAGGGTGGTTCCGGTGCCGTGCGCCTCGACCAGGTCGATGTCGGCCGGTTCGAGGTCGGCGTCGGCCAGGGCCTGGGCGATCACCTTCTCCTGGGCCGGGCCGCTCGGGGCGGTCAGGCCGTTGCTGCGCCCGTCCTGGTTGATCGCGCTGCCCCGGACGACGGCCCAGACGTGCCGGCCGTTGGCCACGGCGTCGGAGAGCCGTTCCAGCAGCAGGACGCCGACACCCTCGCCCCAGGCCACGCCGTCGGAGTGCGCCGAGAACGGCTTGGACCGGCCGTCGGGGGCCAGCGCCCGCTGCCGGGAGAACTCCACGAACGTGTCAGGGGTGGCCATGACGGCGGCGCCACCGGCTACCGCCAGCGAGCACTCACGGTTGCGCAGCGCGCGGACGGCCAGGTGCAGGGTGACCAGCGACGCCGAGCACGCGGTGTCCACGCTGATCGCCGGGCCCTCCAACCCGAAGTTGTAGGAGACCTGCCCGGACAGCACCGCAGGCAGGGTCGAGGTGAGCAGCGTGCCCTCGACCGACTCGGGCATGTGCCCCAGGAAGCGGGTGCCGTAGTGGTCGAACATGCCCGCGGCGTAGACGCCGGTCGGGGTGCCGTGCACCGACGTCGGGTCGATGCCGGCCCGCTCGAAGACCTCCCACACCGTCTCCAGGAAGAGCCGGTGCTGCGGGTCCATGGCCAGCGCCGACCGGGGGCTGATCCCGAACAGCGCCGGGTCGAAGTCCGCCGCGTCGTACAGGAAGGCGCCGTGCCGGCAGTAGCTGGTCCCCCACGTCTCGGGGTCGGCGTCGTACAGCGCGTCGAGGTCCCAGCCGCGGTCGCGCGGGAACTCTCCGATCGCGTCCACGCCGTCGGCCACCAACGCCCAGAGCTCCTCCGGGCTGGTCACCCCACCGGGGTACCGGCAGGCCATACCCACGATGGCGATCGGTTCCGAACGGTGCTCCGTGGCGCGCTCCAGCCGCGCCTCGGTTTCCGCCAGCCGGCGCCGGGTCTCGGTCAGCTCGCTGGTGGCGCGCCGCAGGTAGGTCCGCAGCTCGTGCTCGGTGGCCATGACTCGGGCCCTCTCCTCTCGCTCGTGATCCGGGTTACAGCTGCTCGTCGATGAAGGCGAAGATCTCCTCGTCCGAGGCCGCATCGACCCGGATCGCGACCGCATCGGCCGGCTCGGGGCTCGTCCCGAACTGCGCGCCGCCCCAGCGGGCCAGCGCGCCGTGCAGGATCGCGGTGAGACCGGCCCAGGCGTCCTCGTCGGAGTCAGCCACCTGCCGCTCGACCTGCTCCAGGCCCGCGACCAGCGCCTGCATGGGCGACGGCGGGACAGGTACCAGCGCGCGCTGCAGGTGCTCGACGAGCGCGGTGACCGTCGGGTGGTCGAAGGCCAGCGTCGCCGGCAGTTGCAGGCCGGTCTCGGCGTCCAGCCGGTTGCGCAGCTCCACAGCGGTCAGCGAGTCGAAGCCGAGTTCGCTGAACGAGCGGTCCGCGTCCACGGCCGAGGAGTCCGGGTGCGCGAGGACCGCCGCCACGTGCCCGCGGACGAGCGTGGTGAGCAGCCGGATGCCGTCGGACTGACCGAGTGCGGCCAGCCGCCCGACCAAGCCGCCACTGGCCGCCGACCCGGCGCTCGCACTGGCCGCGCGCCGCGGCGCGCGCACCATCGCCCGCAGCAACGGGGGCAGCATGCCTCCGGCGGCACGCTCTCGCAGCCCTTCGGCGTTCCAGGCCACGGCCACGACGAGGGGGTCGGCGGCGGTGAGCGCGGCGTCGAGGAGCTGCAGGCCGTGCGCCGGGACCAGTGGATCGATCCCCGATCGCGCCATCCGCGAGCGGTCGGCGTCGGTGAGCCCGCCGGTCATCCCGCCGTCGTCCCCCCACAGCCCCCAGGCGATCGAGACGCCCGGCAGGCCGAGTCCGCGGCGGTGGGCGGCGAGGGCGTCCAGCGCGGTGTTCGCCGCGGCGTAGTTGCCCTGCCCCGGGTTGCCCAGGACGCCGGCGAGGGAGGAGAACAGCACGAACATCGAGATCGGCGCGGTGCGGGTCAGCTCGTGCAGGTGCCAGGCCGCGTCGGCCTTGGGACCGAGGACGGCGTCCATCCGGGCCGGCGTCAGCCCGCCCAGCGTAGTGTCGTCGAGGACGCCGGCCGTGTGCACGACACCGGTCAGCGGCGTACCGGGCGGGATC
>JACCSC010000291.1 GCA_013813215.1 Geodermatophilaceae bacterium
GCTGATCTTCGGGCGGGCGATGTGGTGGACGTACAGGCTGAGTTCACCGCCTTCTTCCGCACCGAGTTCCCCCGCGTCGTGCGCACCGTGACGCTGGTGCTGGGTGACCGCGGGCGCGCCGAGGAGATCGCCCAGGACGCCTTCGTCCAGCTCTTCGACCATTGGCGCAAGGTGTCTCGCTACGAGCTGCCTGAGGCCTGGGTGCGTCGGGTGGCGATCCGGATGGCCAACCGGACCGCCCACCGGGAGCACCGGCGCCGGGTACTCGAGGACCGCGCTGCGCCGGTCGGGACGACGCCTGGGCTCGACACGGCCGACGCCGACATCTACGCGGCGGTCCGACGGCTTCCGTTGAGTCAGCGCACTGCGGTCGTCCTGTTCTACTTCGAGGACCGGCCGGTAGCCGAGATCGCCGACCTGCTCGGCTGCGCTCCGGCCACCGCGCGGGTGCACCTGCACAAGGCCAGGCGGCGGCTGGCCGCAACCCTGGGCGGCGAGGTGGACGATGACGTTTGACCACCGGCTCCGCGAGGGACTGCACCGTACGGCGGCGGCCAGCCCGCCGGCGGACGTTGAACGGTCCCTCTCCCGGGTGGTGATCGGGCGGCGCCGTCGGGTGTGGACCCGCAGAGGGACGCTTGGCTTGGTCGCGGCCGCCCTGGTCACCGGTATGGCCGTTGGCGTGCCCGCGGTGGTGGACGAGCTAAGGAAGCCGCCGGAGTCCGGGGTGTTGGCGCCGGGTGTCCGTCCGGGTCTACCCGGTGTGTACGTCGTCGACATCGGCGACTCCGCGCTCGCCGCACAGCATGCGATGTCCGGGCGCTGGGAGATCGAGCTGCGGCTAGACGGCACGGCGCTGTTCGACCCCCCCGACGCCTTCCGAAGCCCGACGTCCGGCATCTCCTACCGCGTGGAAGGAAACGAAGTGCGCGTCGACGCATTCAACAGCGATCCGCTGTGCTTCGTGTCCCAGGTCAGCCCCCCGGTGGGCATCTACCGATGGACCCGAACCTCAGAAGCGCTGCGATTCGTCCCGGTGTCCGAGACCTGCGCCGCGCGCGAGCTGTTGTTTGCCGGCCAGACCTGGGTCGTGCAGCCATGACCCGCCGGCGACGAGCGACCCTGCCGGCAATGCTTGCCAGTGCGATGGTCCTGGTCGCGACAGCGTGTACCGATGACGCGGACCCCCCCGCGGATGCTCCTCCGTACGCCGACGTGCCCTGCCCCCTGGAGGTCAGCTCGCTGGTGGTAGGCGAAGCGGTGTGCGGCTACCTCACCGTCCCTGAGAACAGGGCCGAGCCGGACCGGACGATCCGCCTGTTCGTCGTACGGGTACCGGCCCCGGAGTCAGCCCAGGACGCGGAGCCGATCTTCGTGGCGGGAACCGATGTTGCCGACGTGCCGAACATCGCTGGAATCGCACCGATGGCGCAGCGAACCGGCCGTGAGGTGATCATCCTCGATCCTCGCGGCCTTGGTCATTCGGAGCCGGCCCTGGACTGCGCCGAAGTCCGTGACCTCTCTGCCCCCGCTCTGGAGACGGCTACCGACGACCCGGTCACCAGGGACGCCTTTCTGGCGGCGGTGGCGGAGTGCCATGAGCGGCTGACGGAGGACGGGATCGACGTTTCGGCGTACAACCTGACCGAGATGGCGGCCGACGCCGAGGATCTGCGCCGGGCGCTGGACATCGACACCTGGAACGTCGCGACGTTCGGCACCGCGTCGCGGATCAGCTTCGAGATGCTGCGCTCGTCTCCGGAGCACATCCGGGCCGTCCTGATGGACTCACCGGAGTGGCCCGGGGTCGACCCGCGGGCCGTCGCGGTCACCGGGACGACCGACGCGCTCGCCGACGTCTTGGCCGCGTGCGCCGACGACGCCGCGTGCGCGGCGGCGTACCCCACGAGTGTCGAGTCGGTCACCGAGGCGCTGGAACAGTTCGATCGAGACCCCATGACCGTCGTCGGCGGTCAGCCGCCGAATGACGGCACCGTGCGGTTCGACGCCGCCATGCTGCTGCGGGTGCTGCGCCACGCGCTCACCGGGGACAGCGTCGGCGGGCTCTACCTCCCCGAGGCCGTCCCGTCCATCGTGGCCGCTGTTCTCGTCGGCCGGACCGACGCCCTCAACGAGCTGGCGGGTCCACTCATCGGCGATGACCCCTACTGCACCGGCTACCAGCCCAGGTGCTCCCTTGACGGCAGAACGGTCAGCGCCGCCGACTACACGGTTCTCTGTCACGACATCGCGCCGTTCGCGGATCCGGCCGCTCCGGGTCGCCTGGCCGCCGATCGGGTCGGTTATGCGACCGCGTTCGGTCGCAGCCCCTACCTCGACCTCTGCGCGAGCTGGCCGGTCGGGGCAGCGGCGGGCGACATTGCCGAGGCGGTGCAGTCCGACGTGCCGGTGCTGGCCATAGTCGGTGCGTTCAACCCCTACGTGCGACCCGACCAGGCGGAGGACGGGCTCGGCGGGCTCCGGAGCCTGACTCTGCTCATCGACCCGGCCGGCGGACACAACGTCATGCCGCGCACTGACTGCATGCTCGGCATCCGCCAGGCGTGGCTCGACCACCCGACCCAGGCCGTATCGACCGACTGCCTCCAGACGATCGACCCCGTCTGGCCGTTGCCCTGAGAGGGGGACAAGAATGCCTCGCCGCAGCTGCCTGCTCGTGGCAACCGCGTTCGTCGTAGCCGCCGGACCGGTTGCGGAGGCTCCCCGCCCACCGCCGACGCGAACGCTCGAGTTCCTCGTGGCCGAGGAGATCGATGGCGCGATCATCCAGGTGTTGACCGAGTTCGTCGACGCGAACGGCTCCGAGCTAAAGGGCATACCAGGCATGGCCTACCGCAGCCCGTACCGCTTGTCGGCACCGTTGCAGCGCACGAACTGCGTTGCGCTCGAAGGCGACTGCGATGACTGACCTCCGCCGCACCCTTTGGCGCTTCGTCGCCACCGCCGTGTTCACGCTGGCCGCGATCACCGCCTGTGGAGGATCCGAGCCCATAGCAGCCCCGAACAGACCGCCGCCATCGACAAGTGCGGCCACCACGGAGCCGGCATCCGCGCCCACAACGCCGCTGCACGGATCGTGGCGGCTCGAACTCACGGAGGCGGAGATGACGACGACGCTGACGGCCGCTGGCTACGCAGGCGTGGCCGAGGAGTTCTTCGCGGCCGAGGACATCGAGGGAGCCATTACCCAGGTCCT
>JACCSC010000140.1 GCA_013813215.1 Geodermatophilaceae bacterium
GAGGAAGTTCTCCATGGCCATCGCGCACCGGGTCACTCCCGAGTCGGAGGCGATCCTGACCAAGGAGACGGCGTTCCACCCGCGCACGTCGGCGTTGACGCGGCAGTTCACCGAGTACCGCGGGTACTGGCTGCCGACCAGCTTCGACCAGCACGGACCGCAGGAGGAGTACTGGGCCTGTCGTGAGCGCGCCGCGGTAATGGACCTGTCGCCGCTGCGCAAGTTCGAGGTGCTGGGTCCCGACGCCGAGGCGCTGTTGCAGGCAACTCTGACCCGCAACATCCGCAAGCTCTCGCACGGCCAGGTCGTGTACTCCGCGATGTGCAACGAGACCGGCGGAATGATCGACGACTGCACGGTCTTCCGGCTCGGGGACACCAACTTCCGGTTCGTCGGCGGCGACGAGTACGACGGCATCTGGCTGCGCGAGCAGGCCGCACGGCTCGGGTTGGACCGCGTCTGGGTCAAGCACTCCACCGACCAGATGCACAACATCGCCGTACAGGGACCGGCCAGCCGCGACCTGCTCGCGTCGATCATCTGGACCCAGCCGACCCAGTCGGCGTTCACCGATCTGACCTGGTTCCGGTTCGCGATCGGCCGCATCGGCGACCACAACGGGATCCCGCTGCTGATCTCGCGCACCGGCTACTCCGGCGAACTCGGGTACGAGCTGTGGGTGCACCCCCAGCATGCGGCGGCACTGTGGGACGCGGTGTGGGAGGCCGGCCAGCCGCACGGGATGCTGCCGCTCGGGCTGGAGGCGCTGGACATCCTGCGCATCGAGGCGGGGTTGGTGTTCGCCGGCTACGACTTCTCCGACCAGACCGACCCGTACGAAGCCGGGATCGGGTTCACCGTCCCCTTGAAGACCAAGGAGGACGACTTCGTCGGCCGGGAGGCGCTGCTGGCGCGCAAGGCCCACCCGCAGCGGACGCTGGTGGGTCTGGAGCTCCAGGGCAACGAACCCGCCCAGCACGGGGACTGCGTCCACGTCGGACGCTCCCAGGTGGGGGTGGTCACCAGCGCGACCCGGTCCCCGGTGCTGCGCAAAAACATCGCCCTGTGCCGGCTCGCGGTGCAGCACGCCGAGATCGGCACCGCCGTCGAGGTCGGAAAGCTCGACGGTCAAAGCAAGCGGATCCCGGCGCGCGTCGTACGTTTACCGTTCTACGACCCGGACAAGACCCGGCCGCGGTCCTGAGACCGAACCCTTACAGGAGGAGTGACATGGCACGCGTCGCCATCATCGGCGCCGGCCCCAGCGGGCTGGCCCAGTTGCACGCGTTCGAGGAGGCCCACCGCGCCGGCGCCGAGGTTCCCGAGGTGGTCTGCTTCGAGAAGCAGAGCGACTGGGGCGGGCTGTGGAACTACACCTGGCGGACCGGGCTGGACCAGTACGGCGACCCGGTGCACGGCAGCATGTACCGGTACCTGTGGTCGAACGGGCCGAAGGAGTGCCTGGAGTTCGCCGACTACACCTTCGACGAGCACTTCGGCAAGCCGATCCCGTCGTTCCCGCCGCGGGAGGCGTTGTTCGACTACATCACCGGCCGGGCGAAGAAGAGCAACGTGCGCCGGCACATCCAGTTCGACTCCGCGGCGCGGTGGATCTCCTTCGACGACGCCCGGGACATGTTCGAGGTGACGGTGGAGTCACGGGGTGATGGATCGACACGGACCGAGGAGTTCGACCACGTCATCGTCTCCACCGGGCACTTCTCGACGCCGAACGCGCCGGAGTACCCGGGTTTCGCGGCGTTCCCGGGGCGGGTGCTGCACGCCCACGACGTGCGGGACGCGCAGGAGTTCACCGGCAAGGACCTGTTGATCCTGGGCTCGTCGTACTCGGCCGAGGACATCGCGTTGCAGTCGAGGAAGTACGGCGCGCGCTCGGTGACGATCGCCTACCGGCACGCACCGATGGGCTTCGAGTGGCCCGACGGGATCTCTGAGGTGCCGAAGCTGGACCACGTGCAGGGCAAGACGGCGCACTTCGTCGATGGCAGCTCCCGCCAGGTGGACGCGATCGTGCTGTGCACCGGATATCGGCACTGGTTCCCGTTCATTGAGGACAGCCTGCGCCTGCGCACCGACAACGTGCTGTACCCGGAGAACCTCTACCAAGGCGTGGTCTGGACGGCTAACCCGAAGCTTATGTTCCTGGCGATGCAGGATCAGTACTACACGTTCAACATGTTCGACGCGCAGGCCTGGTACGTCCGCGACGTCGTTCTCGGCCGGATCTCCCTGCCGTCGCGCGGGGAGATGGACGCCGATATCGCCGCCTGGCGGGAGCGGCAGGCGGCGCTGGCCGGCCCGATGGACGACATCGACTTCCAGACCGAGTACGTCCGCGACCTACTCAAGGACGTGGACTACCCAGCGTTCGACCTCGACCTCGTCTGTGCCCACTTCAAGACGTGGGAGCACCACAAGGAGGAGAGCATCACTGGCTACCGGGACCGCAGCTTCTCCTCGCCCTGCACAGGCACCGTCGGCCCCGTTCACCACACACCGTGGTGGAACGAGCCCGACGACTCGCTGACGACCTTCCTTCGCACCGAGCCGCAGGCCGCGGTGCCGGCGTAGATCCCGCCCGAATGCCAGCCTTTCAGAGGTCGGGTCCGCCGCTGGGCTAAAAGGCCGACGCCAGCGCGGCGGCGCGTTCGGTGAGGGGTTCGATCGCCGTCCGCATGGCGCGGGGGGTGAACCGTCCCGCCGGCCCCTGTACGCCGAGGACAGCGACGAGACTGTCGGTGCCGTCCAGGATCGGCACGGCGATGGCGTTGAGATCGTCCTCGCGCTCGCCGACAGCCTGCGCCCAGCCGCGTCGGCGGACGCGGTCGATCTCCCGGTTCAGAGCGGTCCGGTCGATAATGGTGCGATCGGTGTAACGGGTGAGGTCGCCCTCCGGCAGGGTCCCACCCCAGGCCAGGAGCACCTTGCCGGCGGCGGTGGCGTGCGCGACGCTGTTGCGGCCGACCTGCGCAACGCTGCGTACGGACTGGGGGCTGGGCACGAAGTCGACGGTGAGCAGGTCGTGCACGTCGGGTAACGACAGGGTGGTGGTCTCCGCCGTGATCGTGGTGAGTTCCTCGAGGAACGGCCGGGCCAGGCTGCGGATGTCTAAGCCTTCCCGCGCCGCTCCCGCGAGCTGCAGTATCCGGATGCCGAGCCGGTAGCGCCCGGTGGCGGGGATGTGCTGCACCAGCCCGGCGGTCGTCAAGGTCGAGAGCAGCCGGGAGATGCTGCTGACGTTGACTCCGGTGCGCCGCGAGATCTCGTTCGTGCCTAGTTCGGTGCGGGCCTCCGCCAGCGCGTCGAGCACGTCGACCGCACGCTGGACCGAACCCACCTGACGGGCGGCTGGTCGACCGGTTCGGGCCATAGTATCGTCATCCGTGCTAGTGGAGATGGTATTGCCTAGTGGGCAACACTAACGCATCTCGAGGTGAGCGGCATGACCGAAAACGCGCGTTACGTAATCATCGGCGCCGGCATCCATGGCCTGTCGACTGCGTGGAGCCTCGCCCGGCGCCTGCGCGCCACCGGCAAGGGCGACGGCGCTGACGTTCTGGTGATCGACAAGACCGGCGTGGCCGCGGGGGCCTCCGGCGTGGCGTGCGGCGTGGTACGCAACAACTACTTCCAACCGGCGATGCGGGAGCTGATGGCGCACTCGGTTGACGTCTGGGAGTCCGATCCCGAAGCGTTCGCCTACCACGGCGTGGGGTACGTGCAGATCGCACCGGAGGGGATGCGCTTCGACGTCGAGCAGATCTACGCCGAGCAGCGGGCCATCGGATACGAGTCCGAACTCGTGGTCGGCCAGGAGGCGTGCCACGCTTACATGACCGAGATGTTTGACGACTGGCAGGCTCCCGGCATCACCGCTGTGCTGCACGAGAAGCGCGGGGGCTATGCGAACAATGTCGCGTCCATGAAGGGGCTGGCCGCCAAGGCCGAGGCGGAGGGTGTCACGATCCGCACCGGCGTCCGGGTGACCGGCCTGCGCCTGGACGGCGGTGCGGTGACGGTCGTGCAGACAGACCAGGGCGACATCGGCTGCGACGAACTGGTCGTGGCCGTCGGACCGTGGATCCGCGACATCTGGGCGATGCTCGAGCTGCCCGATCGGATCCAGGTCACCGGCTCCGACGGCACGGTGCACCCCGATCGCTCGATGTGGACGTACTGGGCGCTGCAGGAGGGCACTCTCGAGGTCGACCCGAACGAGTTCGTCGACAACCGTGGACAGCTCCCGCCGGTGCTGCACGTGGATTCTGATCAGCCGCTCTACGACGACACCGACGGCAGCCTGATCACTGACGAGTTGTGGGGCATCTACTACAAGCCCGACTTCTCCTTCGGCGGCGTACAGGGCGGCGCGGCCCCGGTGCCGGTGTCGCGGCCGGCGGCCGAGGTGGCGGTCGACCCGTACGGTCCGGACAGCCCGGAGTTCGTCGTCGGCGAGGACTTCGTCCGGATGTGGACCTCGGCGCTGGCGCACTGCCACAAGCGGTTCGAGGGCAAGCGGTCGCTCTACCGGCGGGAGCCTTCGGGCGGGATCGGCGCATTCACGCCGGACAGCTTTCCGGTCTTCGACGTCTTTCGGCAGAACGTCTACGTCATCGCCGACTCCAACCACGGCTATAAGATGCTCGGGGTCGGCGAACTGGTGGCAGGCGAGCTGCTTGGCGAACCGAGCGCGCTGCTGGAGCCGTTCCGGTTCTCCCGCTACAAGACCGGACGGCTGCATCCCACGAGCAACTCGCCCTTTCCCTGGAGCTGATCGGTGCGCGTGCTCTTCGTCCAGCACCAGGATGACTGCCCGCCCGCCCTGGTGGGCGAGCGGCTGGCGATGCTCGGCGCCGCCGTGGAGGTCGTCGAGGCGCAGGCCCCGCGGCTGCCCCACCCGGCTGAGTTCGACCTCGTCGTCCCGCTCGGGTCCGACGATTCCGCGGCCGACGAGTCGCTGCCCTACCTACACAACGAATGGGAACTGCTCGAGCGGGCGGTTCAGTCGCGGGTACCGGTGTTCGGTATCTGCTTCGGGGCGCAGCTCCTCTGCCGCGTCCTCGGCGGCTCCGTGCGGCTTTTGTCCGGCGGGCCGGAGATCGGCTGGCTGCCGGTCGAGTCGTCGGATTCCGACGTAATCGAGCCCGGGCCCTGGCTGGTGTGGCACCTCGACCTGATGGAGCCGGGCGCACGCAGCGTCGAAATCGCCCGGACCGCCATGGGCGCTCAAGCGTTCAGCCATGGCCCGCACCTCGGGGTGCAGTTCCACCCCGAGGCAACGCTTGCGAGCGTGCGGGTGTGGGCG
Organism: Geodermatophilaceae bacterium; assembly: GCA_013813215.1. Taxonomy (GTDB): domain Bacteria; phylum Actinomycetota; class Actinomycetes; order Mycobacteriales; family Geodermatophilaceae; genus JACCSC01. The sequence continues at coordinate 5,327 of JACCSC010000140.1, forward strand.
GAGCACTACCGCAGCTCGCTCGACCAGCTCGGCATAGACCCCGCCGCGCTGCTCGAGGAGACGCGAGACTGTGCCCGGGCAGCGCGGCTGCGGGCGCACGCCCTCGTCGACCGTGTGCTGGCACGTGCCGGCGTCGCCGTCTGACGCCCGTAAGCAGCGCGCTGAGCAACTCAGCATCGTGTCGGCCGCGGGGCGCCCTCGAGCGGGGCGGCCGGCCTGCACAAGCGAGTGCGGTCAGAACTCACCTTCAGTGCCCGGCCGGGCTGAAGACATCCGGGTCGATGGTTGACTGTCAAGAAACGTTGTATATTCTCAGTCGACTGAAGTCAGTGGCATGTTGAGCCAGACGTGATCCCCTCCTAGGAGCCTGACATGTGCGGAATCGTTGGGATACACCTCAAGGATCCCTCCCTCGAGCCTCGACTCGGTGAGTTTCTGGTTCCGATGATCGAGGACCTGACCGGACGCGGTCCCGACTCTGCCGGCCTGGCCCTGTACGACCGGAGTGTCCCGGACGGATCGCTGCGTTGGTCGCTGCGCGGCCCCGACACCGGCTGCGACTGGTCCGCGGTGGCCACCCGGCTTGGCGAGGACATCGGGCAGCCTGCGGACATCAAGGTCACGGCCGACGCCTGCCTGCTGACTGTCAAGGCCCCCGCTGAGCAGGTCCGGGCGCGGCTGGGTGAGATCGCGCCGCAGATCACCGTTGTCGGCGTCGGTGAGTCGATGACGATGTACAAGGACGTCGGTACCGCGCGGCAGGTGTGTGATCGCTATGGCATCGAACTGGCCGGCGGGTACCAAGGGGTCGGGCACACCAGGATGGCCACCGAATCGGCCGTCACGACCAGGCATTCCCATCCGTTCTCGCCCGCGCCCGACCTGGCGCTGGTGCACAACGGCTCGTTCTCCAATCACGCCACGATCCGGCGACGGCTGGAGGACCGCGGCGTGGGGTTCGAGACCGACAACGACTCCGAGGTCGCCGCCCGATACATCGGTGACCGGCTCGACCTTGGCGACAGCCTGGACGACGCCATGCGGATGGTGCTCAAGGAGTTCGACGGCTTCTTCACGCTGCTCGTCGCCTCCCGCGACGAGTTCGCGGTGATGCGGGATGCGTTCGCTTGCAAGCCTCTGGTCGTGGCCGAGACCGACGCGTACGTCGCCGTCGCCAGCGAGTACCACGCCCTGGCCACCCTGCCGGGCATAGACGGCGCCCGCGTGTTCGAGCCGCAGCCGGAGGAAGTCCACTCGTGGGTGAAGACGTGACCCAGGTGCTGCACCCGTCGGTGACCGAGGTGGTCCTCAGCTGCCGCGAGCTGACGACCCGGCAGATCAACGGCCGGCTCCGCGAGCTTCCCGAGGGCAGCGTCGTACGCATCACCGAGGCGCGCGGCACCCACAACCTCGCCGTCGGACTGCGCCACCGCCTCGACATCACCATCGAAGGAAACGCCGGCTACTACACGGCCGGGTTGTCCGACGGCCCGGACGTCACGGTCGAGGGATCCGTCGGCTGGGGACTGGCCGAAAACCTCATGCGCGGCGTGGTCCGCGTGCGCGGCAACGCCTCGGAGTCCGCCGCGGCGACCGCGCACGGCGGCACCGTGATCGTGCACGGCGACGCCTCGTCCCGGGCCGGCATCTCCCTCAAAGGCGGCACCCTGGCCGTGGCCGGCGACGTCGGCCACATGAGCGGATTCATGGCACAGGCCGGAACGATCCTGGTCGGCGGCGATGCCGGGCACGCCCTGGGCGACAGCCTCTACGAGACCGTCATCTACGTCGGCGGCAAGGTCCGCTCGCTCGGCTCCGACAGCCGGGTCGAGGACCTGACCGAGGCCGACGTACGACGGGTGCGCGGCATTCTGGACATAGCCGGCCGCGATGCGGGATTCGACCACGTCGACCCGGAGAACATCACCCGGGTGGCCTCGGCAAAGCAGCTCTACAACTTCGACGCGCTGAAGGACCAGAGGTACTAGCCGTGAGCACCGACCGTGCAGTCCCGGCGCCTGGCCGCTCCCAGGCGGGGCAGAGCCGCCGGCCCAGCGCCACCTTCCCGCCGGAGATGGTGGGCCAGATCCAGACCATGGCCGATTCGGGGCGCTACGAGATCCGCGGCTGGGGGGCCAAGCGCCGAGTCCCGAGCTTCGACGACCTGTCGTTCCTGACGGCGTCGGTGTCCCGCTACCCCCTGGAGGGGTACCGGGAGGCGTGCGACACCACGACGGTGCTCGGGTCCCGCTACGCCGGCAAGCCCCTCGTGCTCGACATCCCCATCACCATCGCAGGGATGAGCTTCGGATCGCTGTCGGCGCACGCCAAGGAGTCGCTGGGACGCGCTGCGACCGCGGTGGGCACCTCGACGACCACCGGCGACGGCGGCATGACGACGGAAGAGCGGCGGGCCTCCAAGCGGCTGGTCTATCAGTGCCTGCCGTCGCGGTACGGCTTCAACCCGGCCGACCTGCACCAGGCCGACGCCATCGAGGTCGTCATCGGACAGGGCGCCAAGCCCGGCGGCGGCGGCATGCTGCTCGGTGAGAAGGTCAGCGAGCGGGTGGCTGGAATGCGGACACTGCCGGCCGGGATCGACCAGCGGTCGGCCAGCCGGCACCCCGACTGGACCGGTCCGGACGATCTCACCATCAAGATCGCTGAGCTGCGGGAGGCCACCGGCTGGGAGAAGCCCATCTACGTCAAGCTCGGGGCCACTCGGGTGGTGAACGACGTCAAGCTCGCCGTCGCGGCGGGCGCGGACGTCGTCGTCGTGGACGGGATGCAGGGGGGTACCGGCGCCACGCAGGAGGCCTTCATCGAGCACGCCGGCATCCCGACATTGGCCGCCGTGCGACTGGCTGCGGACGCGCTGCGGGAGATCGGCAAGACCGAGGAGGTGCAGCTCATCGTCTCTGGCGGCATCCGGACGGGAGCGGACGTGGCGAAGGCGCTGGCGCTGGGCGCAAACGCTGTCGCGATCGGGGTGGGCGCGCTGGTGGCGCTCGGGTGCAACAGCCCGACGTACGTCGAGGACGGCCGGGAGTACGACGCGACCGAGGACTTCGCGGCGCTCGGGACCGCTCCCGGCTACTGTCACCACTGCCAGACCGGACGCTGCCCGACCGGCGTCACGACTCAGGATCCGCGGCTCGAGGCCCGGTTGGACCCTGCGGTCGGCGCGCGTTGGGTAACCAACTACCTCAAGGCGATGACGATGGAGCTCACCACCCTCACGCGTGCCTGCGGGAAGTCCAGCGTGCACAACCTAGAGCCGGAGGATCTGGTCGCACTGACGATCGAGGCAGCCGCCATGGCCCGACTCCCGCTCGCCGGGACGTCGTGGATCCCCGGCTAGCGGTGCCTCGCCGTCGAGCGACCGAACCCGCACCGCCGGAGCCGGCCACCGCAGACACCGACACCGGCCCCGGTATCGGTATCGAGCACGCGCTCGGCCTGCACATCGCGGAGCGGATCCGCGAATACCGTCAGCAACTCGGGATGTCGGGCAGCCAACTCGCGATCGCCAGCGGGCTGTCCAAGGGCATGCTGAGCAAACTGGAGAACGGGCAGGTCTCCCCGAGCCTGGCCACCCTCGTGCGCCTGTCCGGTGCGCTGCAGGTACCGGTGACGGCCTTTTTCCGCGGGCTCGACGAGGAGCGCGACGTCCTGTTCGTCAAGGCCGGGAAGGGAATGGACATCAGCGCCCGCGGCAGCCGAAAGGCGCACCGCTACCAGCTGCTCGGCAGCATGCGCGGCCCGAACAAGAGAATGGAGCCGGTGCTGGTGACGCTGCACGAGCGGACCGAGGTCTTTCCGCTCTACCAGCACGCGGGCACCGAGCTGATCTACATCCTGTCCGGGGAGATGGTGTACGGCGTGGGTGCGTCGGAGTACACCATGGAGGCCGGCGACACCCTGCAGTTCGACGGCGAGGTGTCGCACGGCCCGCGCCGGATCGTCTCGCTGCCCACCCAGTTCCTGTCCATCAAGGCCTTCGGCGGCACGCAGCCGTGAAGCGCCCATCGTCCAGGGGGCTTGCCCGGTGAACGAAACCTTGCTCTCCACGGTGGGCCGTCGCGCCCGTGCCCTGCGCTCGATGCGCCGCGGGCCGGCCCGCTACTCCGCCTTCGACCTGGTGCGGCGCGGTGCTCTGCACCAGGACTGGCCGCGCAGCTTCAC
>JACCSC010000300.1 GCA_013813215.1 Geodermatophilaceae bacterium
GGCGTGGCCGGTCTCTTGCGTTCGGCGGCCGGGTCGTGGCAGGCCGTGCTGGCCCGGCCGGAGGTCAGCCGGCGGCCGCGGGGCGACGTCTGGTCAGCGCAGGAGTACGGCTGCCACGTCCGCGACGTCTGCGTGCTGTTCGACCAGCGGCTGCGCCTGATGCTGGACTCGACGGACCCGACGTTCGCCAACTGGGACCAGGACCGGACGGCGATCAAGCAGCGGTACGCCGAGGAGGATCCCGCGCTGGTGTCCGAGCAGTTGGCGACCGCCGCCGCGGTGTTGGCCGACCGCTTCGCCGCGGTGGGCGGAGCCCAGTGGCGGCGGACCGGCAGGCGCAGCGATGGCGCCGAGTTCACCGTGGAGTCCTTCGCGCGGTACTTCGTCCACGACGTGATCCACCACCTGCACGACGTCGGTGCCGAGCCGACCCCAGATAGCATCGCGCTGCCTGCCGCAGCCGACACCGGGAGCACCTGACGTGATCACCGCGATCGTGATGATCAGCGCCGCGACCGACTCGATTCCCGAGGTAGCGCAGGCGATCGCCGACCTCGAGGGGGTCAGCGAGGTCTACAGCGTGGCCGGGCACGTCGACCTGATCGCCGTCGTGCGGGTCAGGGCCTTCGACGATGTCGCCGACGTGATCGCCGGCCGGCTGAACCGGGTGCCCGGCGTGACCGACACGGAGACCCACATCGCCTTCCGGGCCTACTCCAAGCACGACCTCGACGCGGCGTTCTCGCTGGGTTTCGCCGAGTCGGACTGACTCAACCGCGCAGCTGTCGGCTGAGGGTCACCCAACGGTCCAGTACGCCGGCGGCGGCACCGGAGTCCACGGACTCCGCGGCCCGGCCCAAGCCCGCCGTGAGACCCGGGACCAGCCCGTCGGCCGCGGCGGCACCGGAGTACGCCGCGATGGCCGCGGCCGCGTTGAGCAGCACGGCGTCCCGCACCGGTCCCGGTGAGCCGGCGAGTACGCCGTTGGCGACCGCGGCGTTCTGCGGCGGGCCGCCACCGACGAGGTCAGCCGCGCGGGCGCGGGGCAGGCCGAGGTCGGCCGGGTCCAGGCTCTGCTCGTCCACGTGCCCGTCGTGCACGAGCCAGACGTGTGAGGTGGTGGTCGTCGTCAGCTCGTCCAGCCCGTCGTCCCCGCGGAAGACCAGCGCCTCAGTGCCGCGGCCGGCCAGCACGGCGGCCATCACCCCGGCCATCCGGCCGTCCGCGCAGCCGACGGCCTGGGCCGCGGGGAGGGACGGGTTGGTCAGCGGGCCGAGGAAGTTGAAGACCGTCGGGATGCCCATCTCGCGCCGGGCTACCGCCGCGTGCCGCATCCCCGGGTGGAAGACCGGGGCGAAGAAGAAGCCGATCCCCGCCTCGGCGACGCAGCGAGCGACCCCCTCCGGGCCGAGGTCGATCGCGACGCCGAGTTCCTCGAGCAGGTCGGCCGAACCGCAGGCGGAGGACGCGGCCCGGTTGCCGTGTTTGGCCACCGGGATGCCAGCGCCCGCGGTGACCAGAGCGGCCATCGTCGAGATGTTCACCGTGCGCGCCCGGTCACCGCCGGTACCGACGACGTCCACGCAACGGCCGGCCACGTCGACGGGCGTCGCGTACTCCAACATCGCCTGGACCAGGCCGGTGACCTCCGCGGCGGATTCCCCCTTGGCCCGCAGCGCGACGGCGAACGCCGCGATCTGCACGGGCGTCGCCTCACCGGACATGATTTCGGTCATCGCCCAGCGGGTTGCCCCGGCGTCCAGCGAGGTGTGCTGCAGCAGCGCCTGGACCACGGCCGGCCAGGACGGCGCGGTCACCGGCGGACCGGGATCCCAGCGGCGCGCTCGCGCACCAACTCCGTGACCGTGCCCGCGGCGGTCAACGCGTCCAGCGGATAGACCAGTGTCGCGTCGGCCAGGGACCAGGTGGCCAGCCAGCGGTCGTCGGCCCGGGCCAGCAGCACGCAGATGCTCGGACAGTCGGTGATCTCGTACTTCAGCTGCCGGCTGATCCCCATGCCGCCGGTCGGCTGCGCCTCGCCGTCGAGGATCGCGACGTCGATCCCGCCCCCGTCGACCGCCAGCAGCAGGGCGTCCACATCGGTGCACTCGACGTACTCCAGCAAGCCTTGCCCACCACGCAACCGCCGGCCCAGCGCCGTCCGGACATCCGCGCGAACCTTGTCCCGCTGGCTGTACACGAGCACGGTGTACGTCGGCGCGGCTTCCGGGCTGCTCATGGCGCTGGATGGTAGCGAGGCGCCGGCACCGGCCTGCTCACCCATCGTTCCTGGTCCGCAGGTCGTCCCGCCGATCCAGCCATCTGTCCTCGCGGGTGGCCTCGCGTTCGGAGGCCCGCATCCACTGGAACGCCGCCGCCCCGAGCATCAGCAGGCCCACGAGGTCGCCGGAGGACCAGAGCAGACCGCCGCCGACCCGCTGCTCGCTGACCGGGTCCGACCAGGGCAGGTCGAGGGCCAGGTAGTGCTCGGCCGCGAGGAGGTCCGTCTGGTTCATGATCGTCAATCCGAGGATGGCGTGCAGCGGCAAAGTGGCGACGAGGATCAGCATCCGCATCGGGTACCCGACCCGACCGGGCACCGGGTCCAACCCGATCAGCGGCCAGAAGAACAGGCAGCCGGCCAGCAGGAAATGCACGTGCATCAACTCGTGCAGCCAGGGGTTGGACAGCGTGGCGGCGTACCAGCCGGTGAAGTACAGGGCGAACGGCGAGGCCACGAACAGCAGGAACGGGATCAACGGGAAGGTGAGGATCTGCACGGCCCGGCTGTGCAGTACGGCGAGCAGGCGCCGGCGGGCGCGGCCGGCCCGCGGCAGGGTACGCAGGGCCAGCGTGACGGGACCGCCGAGGGCCAGGAAGATCGGCGCGATCATCGACAGGACCATGTGCTGGATCATGTGCAGGCTGAACAGCACGTCCTCGTACGCCGCGAGCCCGCTGAGGGTGGCCAGCGCGATGCTGCCCAGGCCGCCCAGCAGGAACGACACGGTGCGCCCGGCGTTCCAGTGGTCACCACGCAGCCGCAGCCGGTGCACGCCCCACAGGTAGAGCCCCGCGGCCAGCACGAGCAGGGTGAGCACGACCGGGTCGGCCACCGACTCGGTCACCAGCGCCGAAGGCGTCAGCGGCGGCACGTCCGCGCCGGTCGCAGCGGCCAGCAGCGAGGCGTCCGTTGCGCTCGACAGCACGGCTGCGAGAGTACGTCGGGACGCTGCCAACACGCGCCCCACCCGGCCTGCGGACCGTCGGCACCGTGTCCCATACTGTCCCCGTGACCACGGTGAATCCCACCTTCGACCCTGGTCGGGTGCACTCCCTGACCAGGCCGAACATGGTCAGCGTCGGGACCATCGTCTGGCTGTCCAGCGAGCTGATGTTCTTCGCCGGGCTGTTCGCCATGTACTTCACGGCCAAGGCGATCCACGGCGAGCCGTGGCCCCCGGAGCCGACCGAGCTGAACGTCCCTTACGCGCTGGTCTTCACGATCATCCTGGTCCTGAGTTCGGTGACCTGCCAGCTGGGCGTGTTCGAGGCCGAGCGCGGCAACGCCTACGGGCTGCGCCGCTGGTTCGTGTTCACGTTCTTCCTCGGCCTGATCTTCGTGCTCGGCCAGTTCAACGAGTACCGGGCGTTGGTCGAGGAGGGGACCTCGATCAGCTCCTCGACGTTCGGCTCGATGTTCTACCTGACGACCGGCTTCCACGCGCTGCACGTCATCGGCGGCCTGCTCGCCTTCATCTACATGCTGATGCGCTCGACCATGGGCCGGTTCACCCCGGCCCAGGCGACATCGGCCATCGTGGTGTCGTACTACTGGCACTTCGTCGACATCGTGTGGGTCGGGCTGTTCGCCACGATCTACTTCGTGCAGTGACAGGCGACCGGCGAGTGGGGGGTCTGCGGTGAAGCTCGGTACCCGGAGAGGGCGGCGGCGGGTGTCCTCCGGCCTGGCCCTGCTCCTCGCCCTGATCGCCGTCGGGGGGCTCTACAGCGCCACCGCCCCGGAGAGCACCGCCCAGGACTCCGGCCTGTCGGTCGAGGCCATGGCCGGGCAGGAGATCTACGAGAACGGCTGCATCACCTGCCACGGCCGCAACCTGCAGGGCGTCGAAGACCAGGGCCCGTCACTGATCGGCGTCGGTGAGGCCGCCGTCTACTTCCAGGTCGGCACCGGTCGGATGCCGTTGGCGCAGAACGAGGCCCAGGCCCAGCGCAAGACCCCGGCTTACGACGACGCCGAGGTCAACCAGCTGATGGCCTACATACAGGCCAACGGTGGCGGGCCGACGTTGCCCGACGAGGGAGACCTGCGCGAAGGTGAGCTGGCCGAGGGCGGGGAGCTGTTCCGGCTGAACTGCGCGTCCTGCCACAACTTCGCCGGTCGAGGCGGTGCCCTCTCCGGCGGCAAGAACGCACCCGCGCTGACCGAGTCAACCGACCTCGACATCTACACCGCGATGCTGTCCGGGCCGCAGAACATGCCGGTCTTCGGGGACAACCAGCTCACCCCCGAGCAGAAGCGCTCGATCATCAACTACGTCCAGACCCTCAAGGAGACCGCGGACCCGGGCGGTGCCGGCATCGGCCGGGCCGGCCCGGTGCCCGAGGGCCTGGTCATCTGGGTCGTCGGGATCACGGTCTGCCTGGTGGTCTGCGTCTGGGTGGGGTCTCGGGCATGAGCACGCCGGCGTCCGAGGAGTTCCCGGCCGGCGACGCCCGGTCCGGTGCGCACCCCGGGGAGGCCCAGCCGGGCGGTGCTCAGCCCATGGCCGGTTCCCCGCCGGTGGCCGGACCTGGCCCGTCGCACGCCGAGCTGGCGGCGATGAGCCGTGAAGAACTGGTCACCCTCGGCGGGGAGATGGACGGCGTACGGGTCGTCTACGCCGAGCCGCCGGTGCCGCCGGGGTCACGGCTGGAGAAGCGGGCGGTGCGCCAGGTGGCGGCCTCCTTCCTCGGGGTGACCCTGTCGGTCGTCGCCTTTGTCGTGCTTTTTGTCGCCTGGCCGTGGCAGCTGGACTACAGCGGGCAGGGTGAGGGTTTCGACTACGCCGCGCTGTACACGCCGCTACTCGGGCTGACCCTGGGCTCGGCGTTGACCTTCCTCGGCGTGGGCGTCGTGCTCTGGGCCAAGAAGCTCATGACGTACGAGGTGGTCGTGCAGGACCGGCACGAAGGAGCCTCCCCCCAGATCGAGCGGCAGACCACCGCCGCGACCATGCTGTCCGGCCTGAACGACACCGGCATCGGCCGGCACACCCTGGTCCGCCGCACGCTGCTGCTGGCCAGCGCTGCGCTGGGCCTGCTCGCCGTCGTCCCGCTCGTCGGCGGGTTGATCAAGAAACCCGGCGACCAGCTGTTCCGCACGCCCTGGGAGCCTGGCATGCGGCTGCTCGGGCTCGACGGCGTACCGGTGCGACCGCTGGACATGCGCCCAGGGTCACTGCAGACCGTCTTCCCGCCGGTGGAGGCCGGCAACCGGTCCGCCGACGCGGTGACCATGCTGATCCGGCTGCTGCCCGACCAGGCGCAGCGCTACCGGCCGCGCGAGGGCCAGGAGGGCTACCGCTGGAACGACTTCGTGGCCTTCTCCAAGATCTGCACCCACGCCGGCTGCCCGGTGTCGCTCTACGAGCAGGAGACCGGGCTGATCCTCTGCCCGTGCCACCAGTCGCAGTTCGACGTCACGGACGGTGCCAAGTCGATCTTCGGCCCGGCCACCCGGTCGCTACCGCAACTGCCCCTCGACGTCGACAATGACGGATACTTCGTAGCGACGAGCGATTTCACCGAGCCCATCGGCCCCGCCTTCTGGGAGCGATCCTCATGAGCACGAGCGCCCCGGCCCGACCCGCGACCCCCATCGGACGAGCGGCCAGCGGGGCCGACGAGCGGCTGACCATCGCCGGCCCGCTGCGTCGCACGCTCAACAAGGTCTTTCCCGACCACTGGTCGTTCCTGCTCGGTGAGATCGCGCTCTACACCTTCGTCATCCTGCTGCTCACCGGCACGTATCTGACGTTCTTCTTCGACGCCTCCATGGAGGAGGTCGTCTACGACGGAAGCTACGACCCGCTACGCGGGGTGGAGATGTCCAAGGCCTACGCCACGTCGCTGGACATCTCCTTCGACGTCCGGGGCGGCCTGTTGATGCGCCAGATCCATCACTGGGCGGCGCTTCTGTTCGTGGCCGCCATCGTGGTGCACCTGATGCGGACGTTCTTCACCGGAGCCTTCCGCAAGCCGCGCGAGGCGAACTGGATGATCGGCGTCGCGTTGCTCGTGCTGGGCATCCTGGAAGGCGTCTTCGGCTACTCGCTGCCCGACGACCTGCTCTCGGGCACCGGGCTGCGGATCATCAACGCGATCATCATGTCCATCCCGGTCATCGGAACCTGGACCGCGTTCGCCATCTTCGGCGGGGAGTTCCCCGGCGAGGTGATCATCGCGCGCTTCTACATCCTGCACGTGCTGCTGATCCCGGGCATCCTGCTCGCGCTGATCTCCGCGCACCTGCTGCTCATCGTCAAGAACAAGCACACCCAGTTCCCCGGCCCCGGCCGCACCGAGGACAACGTGGTGGGCAAGCGGTTCTTCCCGGTCTTCGCGGTCAAGAGCGGCGGCTTCTTCATGGTCGTCTTCGGCCTGACCGCCGCCCTCGGCGGGCTGGTCCAGATCAACCCGATCTGGCTGTACGGGCCGTACAACCCGGGTCTGGTGTCGGCCGGCTCGCAGCCGGACTGGTACGTCGGCTTCCTGGACGGCTCGACCCGGTTGTTCCCGCCGTGGGACCTGTACATCTTCGGCTACAACATCCCGCCGCTGTTCTGGCCGACCATCGTCATGCCGGGCATCCTGTTCACCCTGCTCGCGTTGTATCCGATCATCGAGGCCAAGCTCACCAAGGACACCGCCCACCACAACCTGTTGCAGCGTCCCCGCGACGTGCCGGTGCGCACGGCGATCGGGGCGATGGCGCTGGCCTTCTACACCGTGCTGTGGATCTCCGGTGGCAACGACCTCATCGCCGACAAGTTCAACATCAGCCTGAACGCGATGACCTGGGTCGGCCGGATCGGGCTGATCGTCCTCCCGCCGATCGCCTACTGGGTGGCCTACCGGCTCTGCCTGGGCCTGCAGCAGCACGACCGCCAGGTGCTCGAGCACGGCGTGGAGACCGGCATCATCCGCCGGCTGCCGCACGGGGAGTTCATCGAGGTCCACCAGCCCCTCGGTCCGGTGGACGCGCACGGGCACGGCTCGCTGCAGTACGGCGGTGCCCCGGTGCCCAAGCGGATGAACCACATCGGTGGTCTGGGCCGGGCGGTCAAGGGCTTCTTCACCCCCATCGAGGACGCCGCACCGCGCCACGACCCGGCGCTGGACGAGGAGCGGCAGGTCGAGTTGACCGGCTCCGGTCGGCCGAAGGACACCGAGGCCTGAGTTGTCGTGAAGATCGAGATCCATGCTGACCTGGTCTGCCCGTGGTGCTACATCGGCAAGCGGCGGCTGGAGAAGGCGCTCGCCGCCTACCCGGGCGCGGCCGATGTCGAGTTGACGTGGTGGCCCTACCAGCTGGACCCCGAGGCTCCCAACGACCCGGTGCCGCACGAGCAGGCGTACGCGGACAAGATCGGGGATCCCGAGCGGGCCGCGACCACCCTCGCCGAGATGCAGTCGGCAGCGGCCGGGGAGCAGATTGACCTCCGTCTGGACCTGGCGCAGCGGGTGAACACCTTCGACGCGCACCGGGTGGTCGCGCTGGCCCTGGCCGAGGCCGGCAGCGAGGTCCAGCACCGGGTGGTCGAGCGGCTGATGCGGGCCTACTTCACCGAAGGGCGCAACCTGGCCGACCGCGCCGAACTGGCCGCGCTGGCCGCCGAGGCCGGCCTGACCGGCGTGGACGTGCAGGCCCACTTGGCCTCCACTGCCGGCACCGACGACGTCCGGGCCCAGCTCGGTGAGGGCCGCGCACTCGGCCTGGACTCGGTCCCTACGTACGTATTCGAACGCCGCTGGGCGGTCTCGGGCGCGCAGTCCCCGGAGACCATGGGGCAGGTGCTCATGACGATCGAGACCGCGATGCTCGGCGGCGGGGGTGGGTGCTGCGGCGGTGGCGGCGGCGGCGGCTGCGCCTGCTCGGCCTAGTCGCCACAGCCACCAGCGTGCAGGTCCTGATCGACGCGGACAACATCGCGCCGGCCCGGCTCCGGGTGCTCCTGGACGCGCTGGTCGAGCTGGCCCCGGCGGCCGCGATCACGACGGCGGGCCGGGCGGCCGCCCTGGAGCGGACTACCTGGCCCGAGCGCGCCCGGCAGATTGTCGCGGCCGGATGGCAGCGCGCGGACCTCGCGCTGGCCGAGGTCTACCGTCGGGACGGCGACCCGCTCGTCCTGGCCTCCGGTGACGGCGACTTCGGGTTGCTGGCCAGTGGCCATCCCGGCCCGGTGCTCGTCGTCAGCGGGGCGCCGTCATACCAGCTGTTGCGCGGTACGACGGTCGTGGATCCGGCCCTGGAGGGCCCACGGCGACTGCGGGACTGGCTGACGTCGGTCAGTGCGTGACGTTGGCCCTGCCGTAGTACTCGAAGAGCAGGCCGCCGACGGTGATCAGGATCGCCGCGACGGCGATCACCAGGAGCCAGATGTAGAAGAAGGCCAGCGCCAGCCCGGCGAGCGCCGCCGAGGCGGCAAGGCCGACGGGCCAGTAGCTACCAGGGCTGAAGAACCCCAGCTCCCCCGCGCCCTCGGAGATGTCGGCGT
>JACCSC010000302.1 GCA_013813215.1 Geodermatophilaceae bacterium
GTCGATGGTCGCGACGGATTCGTGGATGGTGTGCTCGGACAAGAGCGTCCTTTCGGTTGCCCGAGCCGGGGTACGTACGACGTTCCGTGGCGTGTCGCGTCCGGTCTTCGATCGAAGCCGCCGGGGACTGTGTCTTCCCGGCAGCCACTACCGAGGACCGGCCGGCGAGGCGTTGCCCCCTGTCGCGCACGGAGTGTCGTTGCGGTGAGACCGCGACGGTGCGCTTCGGGTGGAACGTGGCGGGCCACCGGCCCGGAGTGGCTGCTCGCGGCGGGTTGCCGCGGGCAGTTTCGTGCTCAGCCCGCGGCTTGCCGCTGGCTGCTTGTTGCGGTCTAGCGGCGCAGGCCGAGTCGTTCGATCAGCGAGCGGTAGCGCGCGATGTCGGTCTTGGCCAGGTACTTCAGCAGTCGACGCCGCTGCCCGACGAGCAGCAGCAGGCCGCGGCGGCTGTGGTGATCGTGCTTGTGGAATCGCAGGTGCTCGGTGAGGTCGGCAATTCGCTTGGTGAGCATCGCGACCTGCACTTCCGGAGAACCGGTGTCGTTCTCGACCGTGGCGTACTCGGTCATGATCTGCTGCTTCATCTCGCCTGCGAGCGGCACTGACTCTCCTGTCGGATGTGCGGGTGCGTCCCTCGGTCTCGGTCACGAGGGCAGAGAACACACAGCCGAGTTGCCCCGGCCGACCCCCAATGTAGCAGCCGTCCCCGCCACGACCGGCTGAGGTCAGCGCGCACGGCGCAACGTCGTACAGTCCCGCAGCGCTCCGAAGGCCGAAACGAGGTCCGCGACGCTCGGTCCGGTGCTCGGCTGCGGGCGTCCGTCCTCGTCGATCAGCGCGGGCGTGAACTCAGCCGCGACGACGCCCCCGCCCTGCACCGTCAGGGTGAGGACACCGGTGTCGTCGGAGAAGGCCCGGCTGCGCCACCACAGAAAATTGCCGAGCCCGTAGGCGACGTACGCCGGCCCAGCCCCGAGCCAACCAGCACCCAGCAGCAGGTGCGCGTGCGTCCCCACGACGATGTCCGCCCCGGCGTCGGCCAGCGCGCGGGCCAGGTCACTCATGTCCTCCGTGGGGCAGGCGTCACCCTCGATCCCCCAGTGCACGTAGACCACCGTGACGTCGCCGGCCTCGCTCGCGGCGAGCACGCCATCGATCAGCCGCTGCTGATCGGCGGTGGAGGCGATGCCGGGCGAGCCGTCGGTCGCCGTCCACGCGTTGTACGTGCGGTCGGGGACCTGGCTGACCCCGAAGAAGGCCAGCGACACCCCCCTGACGCTGGTCCGGTAGGGCGCGTACGCCGCCGCGGCGTCCGGTCCCACACCCACGACCGGCAGCCGACCGGAACGCGCCGCCGCCAGGGTGTCCTCGAGGCCGACCGGACCGTAGTCCACCGCGTGATTGTTGGCCAGCGACGCCACGTCGATGCCGGCCGCCGTGAGCGCGTCCAGGGCCACCGGTGGAGCCCGGAAATGGAACTGCTTGGGCTCCTCCCGGCCGCGTTCGGTGATCGCGCTCTCCAGGTTGACCATCGCCAGGTCGGCTGCGGCCAGGGTCTGCGCGATCGGCCCGAACGCCGTTCCCGGATCGTCCAACAGCGACCTGGTGCGCCCGGTGAAGTGCACGTCCCCGGCGAAGGCCAGGGTCACGCTCGGCTCCGCGGCGGGCGTGGGCGGGGGCGCGGGCGTCGGGGTCGTTGGTGCGGTCGTCGTGGGGGGCTGCGTTCGGGATGACTCCGTGGTGACCGGAGCCGTGGACGAGCTGACCGCCTGCTGCGGCTCCGGGCCGCGGCCGGGCACGAGCACGAGAACCAGCGCCACCACGACGAAGACGGACAGGGCCACGAGCCACGGCAGCCACCGTGCGGAGGCGTTCGACGACGCCGCGTGCCGACCCACGGTGCCTCACCCTAGAGAGCCCTCCGTACATCTGTTCTGCATGTGCAGACATGCGGCTAGCATGGCCGCGTGCCGAAGATGCTGCAGGTTCGTGATGTCCCCGACGAGATCCACGGCGAGCTGCGGCGTCGCGCGGCCGCCGCCGGGATGAGCCTGTCCGACTTCGCGCTGCAGGAGTTGGCGCGGGTTGCCCGTCGGCCCTCCGTGGCCGATCTGCTGGATCGGGCCGGCGCCCGACCCGGCGAGCGGATCACCCTCACCGAGGCGCGCCAGGCCGTCGTCGCGGAGCGGCCGCAGGAGTGATCGTCGTCGACGCCTCGGTGGTACTCGCGGCCCTGCTCTCGGCGGCCGGTGGTGGCGCGCAGGCCCGCGAGCGGCTGCGCCGCGACACCGACCTGCACGCCCCGCACCTGCTCGACGTCGAGGTCCTGGCGGCCCTACGCCGCCGCGTTCGGCTCGGACACACGCCCGCCGAGCGGGCCGATGACGTGCTCGCGGACCTGCGGGATCTAGCGGTGCTGCGGTGGGACCACGAACCGCTGAGCCGGCGCGCCTGGGCGCTTCGGGAGAGCGTGACGGCGTACGACGGGGTCTACGTAGCCTTGGCCGAGGCGCTGGAGGCGACGTTCGTCACGGCGGACGCTCGGCTCGCCGGCGCGCCCGGCCTTTCGTGCCCGGTCGAGCTGCTGGCCGACTGAGCCGGGTCAGCCGAGTAGCTCCCGCGTACGCTCGACGTCGCGGGCCATCTCCTGGGTGAGTTCGTCGACGGAGTCGAAGTGCAGCATCGGGCGCAGCCGGTGCACGAAGTCCACGCCGACGTGTTCGCCGTACAGATCCTCGTCGAAGTCCAAGACGAAGGCCTCGACCCGCCGCTCGGCGCCGGAGAACGTCGGGTTCGTGCCGAC
>JACCSC010000364.1 GCA_013813215.1 Geodermatophilaceae bacterium
GCACGATGTCCAGCCGGGCCGCGGTGGCGCCAGCCAGCCGCAGGATGCCGACGCCCAGGCGGTACTTGCCGCGCTCGGAGTTCTGCTCCACCAGTCCGCGATTCTCCAGGGCGGCCACGAGCCGGAAGGCCGTCGACTTGTGGACGCCGAGTTCGGCGGCGATCTCGGTGACCCCCGCTTCACCGGTCGAGGCCAGGATCTCCAGCACGCTGACCGCTCGGTCCACCGACTGCACGGTGCCGAAGGGTGCGGTGACGGTGTTGCTCATGGCGGAACAGTAGAGCAGTCGGCGAGTCCTGCGTGCATGACGCTCAGCCGGCTCAGGCGCGCCGCCGCTGGTTGGATTCCTCGGCTCGATGACCGGACTCAGCCGACAGACAGTTCTCCGGCTCGGGTGTCACATCCGGTTGGTGGCCGGTGTCTCCATGCCGAAACCGGTAACCGAAGGAGGAGTCATGGCCAGCAGTATCAGGATCCCGAAGGCAGAGCTGACGGGCATCTACGGCGCGATGGTCAAGCGGATGGCCCGCAAGATGTTCGGCAACGTGCCCGAGCCGGTCGAGGTCGTGTGGCACAACCGGAAGGTGCTGAACTTCAGCTTCAGCCTCGCTCGTAGGCTGCAGAAGTGGGACCAGTGTGACGAGAACCTGAAGTCGTTCGCCCACATGGCGGTGGCCAGCCTGGTCGGCTGCAGCTTTTGCCTGGACCTCGGTTACTTCCAAGCCCACAACGAAGGACTCGACCTGACCAAGGCGCGTGAGGTACCCCGATGGCGCGAGTCGGATGTCTTCACCCCGCTGGACCGGGACGTCATGGAGTACGCCGAAGCGATGACGCAGACCCCGCCGACAGTCACCGACGAACTGTCGGCGAGGCTGCTGGAGGCGCTCGGCCCTGCCGCGCTGGTGGAGCTGACCATGTTCACCGCGCTGGCGAACTTCATGACCCGCTCCAACACCGCGTTCGGCGTCGAGTCGCAGCAGTTCTCGGCCGCCTGCGGCCTTGAGCCACTCGCCATGCGCTCGACGACATGACCGACGACCCGTTTGTCACCCACCGCAGCCTGCTCTTCACCGTCGCGTACGAGATGCTCGGCTCCGTCGCCGACGCTGAGGATGTCGTCCAAGAGACCTGGCTGAGGTGGGCCGACGTCGACCAGCCCGGGGTTCGTGACCCGCGCGCCTATCTGGTCCGGATTGTGACGCGGCAGGCGTTGAACCGGCTCCGATCGGTGTCCCGCCGCCGGGAGGAGTACGTCGGGGAATGGCTACCCGAGCCGCTGCTCACCAGTCCCGATGCGGCCGAGGACGCCGAACTCGCCGAGAACGTCTCGATCGCGATGCTCACCGTGCTGGAGACCCTCGGTCCGGCCGAGCGGGCAGTGTTCGTGCTGCGCGAGGTGTTCGAGACGCCGTACGACGAGATCGCCGAGGTGATGGACAAGACCCCCGCCGCGGTTCGGCAGATCGCGCACCGTGCCCGCGAGCACGTGGCGGCGCGGCGGCCGCGGATGCAGGTGGACCGAGCCCAGCAGCAGACAGCCGTCGAGAAGTTCATGGCCGCCATCTGCACCGGCGACGTGCAGGGACTGGTGGAGGTACTCGCCCCGGACGTGGTGTTGTTCTCCGACGGCGGCGGCTTGGTGGCGGCAGCGCGCAGGCCGATCACCGGAGTCGAAAAGGTGGTGGCGTTCCTGGCGCGCGGCGCGGCGAGGGTCCCGAACCTGGTAGCGACCACAGCGTGGCTCAACGGGATGCCGGGTGCCCGGTTCGACATCGGTGGCTCAGCCACCGCGGTGAGTCTGGTGGTCGAGGACGGCCGGATCACCCGGATCTACGCCATCCGCAACCCGCACAAGCTAGGAGGGCTGGAACGGGTGGCGGAACTTCGGCGGTAACCGCGGAATTGTTGCGCAGCAACGGCTTTCGCCCCGAAATTGTCGGACCCTCGGTCTAGCTTCAAGGTATGAGTACGGCGCTGCACGAGCCACCGGTCGGCTTGCCGGACGGTCTGGGCCGGGTGCTGGCGGTCCTGTCGGCGACACTGGACGCTGGGCAGAGGGCGGAGTTGTGGCAAGGCACGGATCGAGAGCTGACCGAGGCCGCCGTGGCCTGCGGTCGGCTAGTGTCGCGAACGACGGCGTTGCTGACTCGCGTGCTTGGCGAAGTCGACGCCAGGGGTCTGGCTCTGCGCTCCGGTGCCTGCTCGATGACGGCGTGGGCGCGGCACGAACTCAATGTGACCCCGCGGGAGGCGCGGACGCTGGTCGGGGTGGGCACCGCGGTGTGCGGTGGTCTGGCTGTCACCGGTGACGCGTTCGCCGCCGGGGACCTGTCGCTGGCGCAGGCGGCGGCGATCACCGCCACGGTCGGCGACCTGCCCGACGACATCCCGGGTGAGATCCGGCAGCGGGCCGAGGCGGAGTTGGTCGGCTACGCCGGCCGGTTCGACGCCCAGCAACTCGCCCGGCTCGGGCAACACATCCTGACCGTGGTCGCCCCAGAGATCGGGGAGGCCCGCGACGCCGAAGCCCTGGACCGCCCAGAGCAGCAGGCGCGCCGGCGGCGGGAGCTGTTCTTCGTCCCGGACGGGCAGGGCACCGTGCATGTGCGGGGCCGGCTGACCGACGAAGCGGCGGCGATCGTCCGAGCCGCGTTGGACCCGCTGGCGGCGCCGCTGCCGCGCACCGCCGACGGACCGGACCCGCGCACCGCCGGGCAACGCCGCGCCGACGCCCTCGAAGAGCTGCGCGACGTCCCAGGTGTTCGTCACCATCCCCTGGCGCACCCTCACCCACGGGCTCGGCTACGCCACCCTGCCCGACGGCACCCCACTGTCCCCGGGAGCAGCCCGGCGGATGGCCTGCGACGCCGAACTCATCC
>JACCSC010000377.1 GCA_013813215.1 Geodermatophilaceae bacterium
ACACCGGACGGCAGATCGGCGGGAGCCCCGTGCCCGGGCACGGAGTGAGTCACGGCCGGGCGGTCGGCGGGGCTGATCGGGAGCAGCCGGCGTCGGTCCCGCGGCGCGTGCGACGGCAGGGCCCGGCCGGCCACGACGTCGTCCAGCCGGGCGCCGAGGTCCGGGTAGTGGTCGAAACCGAGCACCGCCGCCGCCTCGGGCAGCGCCTCGGCCAGATCGGCGCCGTACCGCTCGGCCAGGCAGCCGACCGCGACCACCAGCGTCCCACCGTCGGCCGCGGCAAGCACGGTGTCGATGGAGTCCTTCTTGGCCGTCGCGACGAACCCGCAGGTGTTGACCACGACGGCGTCGGCTGGCGCACCGTCCGCGACCACTATCCAGCCGTCGGCCGCGAGCCGGCCGGCCAACTCCTCGGAGTCCACCTCGTTGCGGGCGCACCCGAGCGTCACCATTGCGACACGCCGAGCGGAGGGGGGTGGCACCCCCGCAGCCTAGGCGACCGCCGCTGCCCCTCACGTTGCGACGGGGGAGGTCACCGTGCGAGTCCGGGCGGGGGCGTCGTTCGCCCCTTGAGCGGCATCTCAAGCCCGTCGCGCAAGGGGGCGAATGATGCCCCCGACGAAACCTCAGCCGCGCAAGGAGTCCAACACGGCGTCGAGTTCGTCGGGCTTGACGAGGACGTCGCGGGCCTTGGAGCCCTCGGACGGGCCGACGATGCCGCGGCTCTCCATCAGGTCCATCAACCGGCCGGCCTTCGCGAAGCCGACCCGCAGCTTGCGCTGGAGCATCGAGGTCGAGCCGAACTGCGTCGTGATCACCAGTTCCGCGGCGAGGCACAGCTCCTCGAGGTCCCCGCCGATGTCCTCGTCGATCTCCCGCTTGGCTGCCTTGTCGGCCTCCAGCACGCCCTCGCGGTACTCAGGCTCCTGTTGGTTCTTGCAGAAGGCGACGATCGCCTCGATCTCGGCATCGCTGACGAACGCGCCCTGCACGCGAACCGGCTTGGCCGCGCCGATCGGCAGGAACAGCGCGTCGCCCATCCCGATCAGCTTCTCCGCACCCGGCTGGTCGAGGATCACCCGGCTGTCGGTGAGGCTGGACGTGGAGAAGGCCAGCCGGCTGGGCACGTTGGCCTTGATCAGCCCCGTGACGACGTCGACGCTGGGCCGTTGGGTGGCGAGCACCAGGTGGATGCCGGCCGCACGCGCCTTCTGGGTGATCCGCACGATGCAGTCCTCGACATCGCGCGGCGCGACCATCATGAGGTCGGCCAGTTCGTCGACCACGCAGAGGATGTACGGGTACGGCGCGTAGACCCGCTCGCTACCCGGTGGCGCGACGATCTGGCCGCGCTGCACCTTGCGGTTGAAGTCGTCGACATGCCGTACGCCGGAGGCGCGCATGTCCTGGTAGCGCTGCTCCATCTCCTCGACCAGCCAGACGAGCGCGGTGGCGGCCTTCTTGGGGTCGGTGATGATCGGCGTGATGAGGTGCGGGATGCCCTCGTACGGCGTCAGCTCGACCATCTTCGGGTCGATCAGGATCATCCGCATCTGCTCCGGCGTGGCCCGCAGCAGCAGGGAGGCGAGCAGGGAGTTGACGCAGACCGACTTGCCGGCCCCCGTCGCTCCGGCCACCAGCAGGTGCGGCATCTTGGCCAGGTTCGCGCAGACGTAGCCGCCCTCGATGTCCTTGCCCAACCCGACCAGCAGCGGGTGCGGGTCGCCGGTGGCCACCGGCGAGCGCAGCACGTCGCCCAGGCTGACCCGTTCACGGTCGGTGTTGGGCACCTCGATGCCGACGGCGGACTTGCCCGGGATGGGGGCCAGGATCCTGATGTTGTCGTTCGCGACGGCGTACGCGATGTTGCGGGTCAGGTTGGTGATCTTCTCGACCTTCACCGCGGGACCCAGCTCGACCTCGTAGCGGGTCACGGTCGGCCCGCGGGTGAACCCGGTGACCGCCGCGTCGACCGCGAACTGGTCGAGGACCCCGCTGATCGCCTCGATCGTGGTGTCGTTGGCCCGGCTGCGCGGCCGGTGCGGCGTGCCCGGCTTGAGCAGGTTCGGCGGGGGCAACCGGTACCCCTCGGGCACAGCCAGGGCGAGTTGCTCGGGCCGGGTGATCGGCCGCGTCGGCTCGGCCGCGTCCGCGGCCGGCGGGGCCCCGACGACCGGGGACTCGGCCGCCGGAGTGGCCTCGACGTCGATCGGGGGCGCAGCCTCGTGCTCGCGCACGGCGTCGACGTCGGTCAGGCTGGCCTGCCGGCGGCGGGAGGGCCGGCGCAGCCGGAGGGCGGCCAGGCTGCGTTCGGTGCCGGTGATCGGATCCCCCGGCTGCTGACCATCAGCGGGTGGGGCGGTACGGCGGAACACCCGGGTGAGCACCTGGCCCAGCCGTTGCGGGAGCTCCCGCAGCGGAGTCCCGGTGGCCACCAGGAGCCCGAACAGGCCCAGCAGGACCAGCAGGGCGACGCCGACGTACCGTCCGACGGCGCTTTCCACCGGCCCGGCGGCAACCGCGCCGACAACGCCGGCCGCCTCCTCTCGCCCGCTCGGCGTGATCGGCGAGCCCTGCGCGATGTGCGCGACGCCCAGGACCGCGAGCCCCAGGCAGAGCCAGCCGACACCGAGCCGGCCGCGGGCCTCGGGATTGCCTGGATGCCGCAGCAGGCGGATCGCGACCGCCACGAGCAGCAGCGGTACGACGGCGACCAGCGCCCCGACCGCCCAGGTCGAGACTCCGCGCACCGCCGTACCGGCCGGTCCCGCGCCACCGATCCAGACGCCGACCGCGACGACGATGGCCAAGCCGAGCAGGCCGAGCCCGACGGCATCCCGCCGGTGTTGGTGCTGCAGGTCGGTGGGTTCCGCGCCGCCGCCCACCGCACGGACCGCCGAGCCGACCCCGCGGGCGAGCAGCAACCACAATCCGGCCGCGGCGCGCCACAGCGCGCGGGCCACCACCGTCAACGGACCCGGCCCCTGCTTGACCGGCGGGCTCTTGCGCGGGGCGGGCTTGCGGGCCGGGGCGGCCTTGCG
>JACCSC010000393.1 GCA_013813215.1 Geodermatophilaceae bacterium
GCGGTGCTGATCTGCTCCTCGCTGAGGTTCAGCGGCGGACCGGTGATCCACTCCTGGATCTCGGTGAGACCGTCCGCTGCGCGGTCGGCGATGTCCTGTGCCTGGCTGACCACCGGCGGCGTGATCAGCGCGATGACGCCGCCCAGGACGATGAGGGCTCCGACCACAGCAACCAGCGCGGCCAACGCCGGTGGCCAGCCCTTCTTGCGCAGCCACGCGGTCGGTGGCCAGAGCGCAGTGGACAGGGTGAGCGCCAGGAGGATCGGCAACACGATGATCCACAGCCGGCCCAGGACGTACCCCACGATCACGAACGCGGCGGCGACGGCGATCAGCCGCAGGCTCCAACGGGCCAGGGTGGCGAACCCGTGGCCGATCGCGTCGGTGCGCTCGCGCCTTCGCCGCGGTCCGGTCATCGGTCCATCGTGGTCCGTGCCGGTCACCCCGCGCGAGCCGGACCGCGTGCGGCGACTACCGGGCCGGCCGACGCCGGGCCTTCGGGACGCGGCGGTCCGCTTGTCGGTGCGCGTGCCTAGTCTGTGCGACGGCGAGGACGGGAGGACTTCGATGGCCGACGCGGACGACGTACGTCGCCTCGCGCTCACCCTGCCGCACGTGGTGGAGATCGACAGCGAGGGCTTCGACTTCCGGGTCGCCGGCAAGGGGTTCGTCTGGTCGTATCCCGAGCGCCTGCCGGGCAGGTCCCGCGTGATCCGGACCGACGTCGCGGTGTTGTTCGTCGGGGACGAGGCCGAGAAGCAGGCTCTCCTGCTCGGCGAACCGGAGGTGTTCTTCACCACGACGGGGTACGACGGCGTGCCGTTGGTGCTCCTGCGGCTGGCCGAGGTCGACCTCGAGCGCCTGGAGGAACTGGTCACCGACGCCTGGCGGATGAGGGGGTCGAGCGACCTCGTCGATGAGCGCGTAGGGCCTGGGTCCGGTCGACCGGACGCTTCGCCGCGTCTCCCGGGGCCGATGGAACTGGAGTTCAGCGGCGAGATGTGGTTCTGGAAAGGGCCGGCGCCGCACCACTTCATCACGGTGCCGGAAGCGGAGTGCTCGGCGCTGAAGGCGGCGTCGGCGTCCGTCACCTACGGCTGGGGCATGATCCCGGTCGCTGCCCGAATCGGGGAGACCGGGTGGACCACGTCGCTGTTTCCCAAGGAGGGGCGCTACATCGTGCCGGTGAAGGCCGCAGTCCAAGCGGCCGAAGGGCTCGAGGTCGGAGACACGGTGACGGTCCGTCTAGTCGTCGAGGCCCGTCCGGTCCGCGAACCAGCTGCTCGATCGGAACGACGATGAGGCGGTCGGCTGCGAAGTAGTAGTTCCGACTTCGCCGGTCCGCGGCAGGTGCGGACCCGGATCGCGGCTACTTGTTTCATTGACCCAGGACCGGTGCCTGGCAAGGCTCGGTCCAGGCGCCCGGTCCGTCGCTCTCATTGCGGCTGCCCATGCTGACCTTCAGGGGTCCCGTGTGGCTCTCACATGGCTTGCGCGGGCCGGGCGTCGCAGAGCCGAGAGAGGCTCAAGAGGGGTCTGCCTAGCTCGAAGTAGCGTTGCCCTCCCGGCTCGACAACCCAGTGATGGATCGAGCAATGGAGGAACCAGGGTGAGCACTGCCAGCAACCGTGTGGTGATCGGGATGGACCCGCACAAGCGGTCGGTCACGATCGAGATGATGACCCCGGACGAGATCGTCGTGGGTGGTGGCCGGTTCGACACCAACGAGGCCGGGTTCGCCGCGATGATGCGTTACGTCAGCACCCCCCGGCCTGGCCGTGAGGACCGTGTCTGGGCGGTCGAGGGCTGCAACGGGATCGGTCACCACGTCGCGATGAGACTCCTCGCCGTCGGCGAAGAAGTCGTCGATGTCCCGCCGAAGTTCTCGGCGCGGGTCAGGATGTTTGCGACCGGTCAGGGACGCAAGACCGACGTCACCGATGCCCACTCCGTGGCGCTGGTCGGGACCCGGATGGCCGGGCTTCGTCCGGTGGTCAACGACGAACAGCTCGCGGTCCTGCGGGTCCTGGTCGACCGACGCCGGTCGCTGGGTGAGGACCACACCCGGATGGTGTCCCAGCTGCATGCCCATCTGCTCGAGCTCATCCCCGGCGGGGCGAAGAAGGACCTCTCCGCCGCCCAGGCAAAGACACTGCTCGCCAAGGTCCGACCGCGCGACATCGCCGGCAAGACCCGTCGTCGCGTCGCTGCCGAGCTCATCGGTGACCTGGAGCGGATCTACACCCGCAAGAAGGCGGCAGACAAGGAGCTGCGCGAGCTGGTGGCCGCCACCGGCACGTCGTTGCTGGGCCTGAACGGGATCGGACCCACCGGCGCCGCACGGCTGCTGGTCGAAGTCGGCGACATCACGAGGTTCCCCGACCGCGGCCACTTCGCGTCCTGGAACGGCACCGCCCCGATCGACGCCTCTTCCGGTGACCATGTGCGGCATCGGTTGTCGCGGGCCGGGAACCGGCAGATCAACCGGACACTGCACATCATGGCCACTGTCCAGCTGCGCAACCCCACCGAAGGTCGGGCCTACTACGACCGCAGGAAGGCCGACGGCAAGAGCTCGATGGAAGCGATGCGCTGCCTCAAACGACGGCTGTCCGACATCGTCTACCGCACCATGCTCAACGACTCCGTGGTCCACGCCATCGCGGATGGAAAGACGGGCCCGGGAGGACAACGGGGAAACGACTCTGACTCCAGCGCGGCCGGCTCACATCCCCACACCGGCTCTTCGGACAAGTCACTTCCCGGACCCGCCAAACACGATCCTAGAACCAGACTCCCGGACGCTTCTTGACACAGAGGGGTGCCATGTGCGGACGTCCGCTGCGCCGGTGAGACACCCCGGGTCCCCGACACGGGCCCGGGCGCGTCCTGTTCCGTGTTCCAGATGGCGGCGACGTTCCTTGAGCGGCTCCGGTGTCCCGGCTGGAGCAGCGCTATTTCCTGCCTCGAGTCGGCAACGACTCGCTGCGTTCCTGAGCAGCGATGTGACGCAAAGTGACGGGAGCGATCGTTTCACGCCGCCGGTAGCGAAAATCTATTGGCTATGTACTCTGGTGGGTGCTTTCTCCCGCAGCTAGAGCGCTCATTTGAATACTCAGCGTCACCGCAGTTCGGTGACCTGACGCTCGGAGGGCAGCATGTCGCGCTACCCAGCCCACCACCGGCCTCGTCGCGCCACTGCTCAGGAGCGTCCGGGCGAGCTGCCTTTCCGGCTGCTCGGAGCAGCTCCCACCGGCTGCGGATCGGAGCCATGATCAGCGGGAGTGGACCGGAGGCGACGGAGGAGTTCATCTCCTCGGCCGTCGCTGGCGCTGCCGTCGCCGCGGCCAAGCGCGCTGCCCAAGCTGTGATCGAGACCCAGGCCGCCGTGTCAGCCGCCGCCCGAACCGTCGCCGAGTCATCGGCCGAGGCCGCCCGAACCGTTGCCGTGTCGGCCGCCGAGGCCGCCCAAGCCCTCGCGGCTGCCGTCGAAGCTACTGCGGTGGTGACTGCTGCCGCTGCGGCAGCTGCGGCGGCCGCGAGGCGCACCGAGGCCTGGCTGACCCATGCGATCCTGCACGACGATCTGACCGGTCTCGTCAACAGACGCCTGCTCATCGACCGACTCAGCCAGGCGCTGGCTCGCTCCAGCCGAGCCGGAACGACCGTCGCAGTGCTTTTCCTCGACCTCGACGGGTTCAAGACCGTCAACGACACCCTCGGCCACGCCATCGGCGATCAACTGCTCATGGGTGTGGCCGGCCGGCTGACAGAGTGCCTGCGAGACACCGACACCTGCGCCCGGGTCGGCGGCGACGAGTTCATCATCGTCTGCGAAGACCTCACCCACCCGGAGGGCGCCCAGCTGCTGGCCAGCCGGCTGCAGACCACGCTGGCCGCCGGGGTACCCGTCGGCGGGCGGACCCTGCCTGTCCCGGTGAGCGTCGGCATCGCCGTCAGCTCAGCCGGCTCGCGACCGCTGGACCTCATCGACGAGGCCGACCGTGCGATGTATCGAGTCAAGGGCGCTGACCGAGAGCTTGACCCACGTACAGGCCGTCCCAGGATCGCAGAACCGGCACACCACCGCTAGCGAGCCATCAACGTCGATCGGAGCGCTCCTGGTCGACCTCCCGCGCAACCCAGGCGTCGCCGGCAGCGGTCCCGACAGCGCCATGAGCGGACCGCCCGCTGCTGCACGGCCCGACACCCCAAAAGCCACCGGATCCCTCGTCGACCACGTTTACGGTGGCGGCATGGCCAACAGCGAATACTGGCGGGAACCGCCCCTCGCCGGCACCGAGGTCGAGCATCTCGTCGCTGCGCTCGACCGCCTGCGCACAACCTTCCGCTGAAGGCCGACGACCTTGACTCGGTCGGGCTGCAGACCAAGAGCGGCGCCTCCTCGCTGACACTGGCCGGCCTGCTCAAGCACCTCGCGCGGGCCGAAGAGCAGATGTTCAGCACCAAACTCAGCGGCGCGCCGCTCGATGCACCGTGGGATGGCGCAGACTGGGACGACGACCCCGACTGGGACTTCAACTCGGCCGCCAACGACACCCCCGAACAGCTCTACGCGATCTGGGACAGCACTGTCGACCGGTCCCGCGCGAGGCTCGCCGCGGCCTTGGCCGATGGCGGACTCGACCAGCTCGTC
The DNA here is from genome assembly GCA_013813215.1 of Geodermatophilaceae bacterium. GTDB lineage: Bacteria > Actinomycetota > Actinomycetes > Mycobacteriales > Geodermatophilaceae > JACCSC01. The sequence goes on from JACCSC010000393.1 coordinate 4,658, forward strand.
CACCTCTCCCGGCCCGACGGGCGCCACCTCAGCCTGCGCCGGCTGCTCTGCGACCTGATCGAGGAATATGGCCGGCACACGGGGCACGCCGACCTGCTCCGCGAGGCCGTCGACGGATTGGTGGGTGAAGACCCTCCGGCTGGATGGCACCCAGAATCCAACCGACCACTCCTGAGCAGCTGATCGGCGTACCCGCAAGTGAGGCGTCGTGTGACGGCGAAGCTTGCAGACCGGCACCGATAATCACGAACAGCGGCATGCGTGCGCGGGTGAACGGGTAATTCAGCGGATCTACACTGCCTTCGTCCGTCAGCTGACCTGAGCCGTCCAGACGGGAGATGCTAGGCGTGCGCCGCCAAGGGCGAGGGCGCCGAGGGCGGCCGCGCCTACAAGGAGCGTCTGGTTCGCGAAGGCGAGGCTGAAGGAGTACAACGCTGGCCCCGACAAGACGCCCGATTACCGCCTCACGTGTTTCTTCGTCGACAGGAACCACCGGCGCAAAGATGTCGCAGCCGTGGCGCTTGGTGGTGCCTGGACCTGATCGCCAAGACCGGTGGTCCAAGGGAAGAACGATTGCGTGATACGCAGGACGGTCTCACCCGGCTAGGCCACAGCGCACTGGAGCCGGGAACGCACGCACAACGTCCGAGGGTGTTCGGACCCGTCGGCTGGCGACCCTCAGGCGTCGTAGTCGACCGTGATCGCGTCGCTGGTGGGCAGGGTCTGGCAGGTCAGTACGTAGCCGGCGTCGACCTCCGACGGGTCCAGGGCGT
>JACCSC010000394.1 GCA_013813215.1 Geodermatophilaceae bacterium
CGCCGGGACCGTCCTGGCGCCGGCCCCGGCCGCGGCCACCACCGGGGGCGACGGCAACGACTACGCCGTGCCCGCTGGAGCCGAGGGCTGGGCCGATCTGCTGAGCACGCTGTACACCCGCCGGGCCGAGGCCTTCGAGGGTTCCGACCCGGACGCGCTGACCGGCGTCTACACCGGCTCCAGCCCGCAGGCCCAGGCCGACCGCCGGGAGATCCACCGGTTGGCGGCAGCAGGCCTGCGGGTGGACGGCTTCGCGCCCGAGGTCGTCGGCGTGGTGTCCGCGGACTGGAGGGCGCCTACCGTCACGCTGCTCGTGCGGGACCGGTTCGGGCCGTACGCCGTCGTCGATGCCGAGCAGGTCGTGACGTCGTACGCCGGGCGCGGCGAAGCCAAGGTGCAGGTCCAGCTCCGGCTCACCGACGCGGGCTGGCGGATCGACTCGGCGATCCGCCTCGCCAGCTCAGGTTGAGCGGTCGGCGACGTAGCGCAGGATGGCTTCGCCGGTCGGGTGCTGGAAGGCGAAGCCATGGTCCAGCAGCACCGACGGCACAGCACGCTGGCCGATCAGCACGATCTCGGCGGCGCGTTCGCTGCCCAGGGCCACGCGCAGTGCGAAGGCGGGCACCGGCGGGATCGGCGGTCGCCCGAGCACCCGCCGCAGCGTGCGTGTGAACTCCTCGTTGGTCATCGGGTCGGGGCCGACCAGGTTGACCGGCCCCGAGATGTCGTGCTCGAGAAGGAACACGATCGCGGCGACTTCATCGGGCAGCGAGATCAGCGGCCAGTACTGCTGACCGCCGTCGAGCCGGCCGCCCAGGCCGAACTTGAACAAAGGCAGGACGCGACCCATGATGCCGCCGCGGCGGGAGCAGACCAGGCCGCTGCGCAGCTGAACTACCCGGACGCCGGCGTCCTGCGCCGGCTGGGTGGCCGCTTCCCAGCGTACGACGACGTCGGCCAGAAAACCCTCGCCGGCAGGGTCGTCCTCGGTCAGCACCCGGTCGCCGCCGTCGCCGTACCACCCGACGGCCGAGGCGGACAGCAGTACCCGGGGCCTCGGCTCGGCCGCGGCGACCGCCTCGCTGATCGTCGTCGTTCCATCCAGGCGGCTCTGCACGATCGCGGCCTTGCGCCCCGCCGTCCAGCGCCGGTCGCCCACGTTGACGCTGGCCAGGTGGACGACGGCGTCGACGTCGCCCAGCACGGCCGGGTCCAGCCGGCGTTCGGCCGGGTCCCAGCGCACTTCGTCGGCGGCCCGGGTCGGCCGGCGGACCAGCTTGACGACGTCGTGCCCGGCCCCCTGGAGCTCGGGGAGCAGGGCCGAACCAATCAGTCCCGAAGCACCGGTGAGCGCTACCTTCACGACGCTCCAAGGGCGGAGTCGAAGTCGCCGCCTTCCAGCCGCTGCTTCATGGTGCCGAGGAAGCGCGCCGCGTCCGCCCCGTCCACGATCCGGTGATCGTAGGACAGCGCCAGGTACATCATCGAGCGCACGGCCACGATCTCGCCCAGATCGGGATGGTCGACTACCACCGGCCGCTTGACCACGGTCCCGGTACCCAGGATCGCGCTCTGCGGCTGGTTGATGATCGGGGTGTCGAACAGCGCCCCGCGGCTGCCGGTGTTGGTCAGCGTGAACGTCCCGCCGCTCAACTCGTCCGGAGTGATCTTGTTGCGTCGGGTCCGGTCGGCGAGGTCGGCGATCTTGCGCGCCATCCCGCCGAGGTTGAGGTCACCTGCGTCGTGGATCACCGGGACGAGCAGGCCGCGCTCGGTGTCGACGGCGACCCCGAGGTTCTCCCGGTCGTGGAAGGTGACCGTGCCCGCTTCCATGTCCACCGAGCTGTTGACCTGTGGGTGCACCTTGAGCGCCTCGACCGCGGCCATCGACAAGAACGGCAGGAACGACAGCTTGACGCCCTCGCGGGCCTCGAACGCCGACTTCACCCGGGCCCGCAACCGGGCGATCTCGGTGATGTCCACCTCGACCACCGTGGTCAGCTGCGCGCTGATCTGCAGCGACTCGACCATCCGCCTGGCGATGACGGCGCGCAGGCGCGACAGCTTCTCGGTCTTGCCTCGCAACGCCTGCGCGCTTGCGGTCGGGGCGGCCGCGCGCGACGAGGCGGGCTGCGGCGCCTGCGTGCTGGCGGCCGCGGCCTCGGGGGCTTCCTGCTCCCGTGCGGGTTCCGGCTCGGGCTCGGCCGGCTGGGCGGCGGCCATGACGTCCTGCTTGCGGATCCGGCCGCCGACCCCGGTGCCCTTGATGGTCGTGAGATCGACGCCGTGCTCGGCGGCGAGCTTGCGTACCAGCGGGGTGACGTACGTCGCGGCGCCGTCACCGGCCTGCTGCTCGGCCGGCGCGGGCTGCTGGGTCGCCGGTCGGGGCGCGGTCCCGGTGTCGGCAGCGTGCCGTCCAGAATCGCCCGCTGGCTTCGACTCGGGCTTGTCGCCGGCCGACGCCGCCGGGTCGTCGGCCTGGTCGTCCGCCTGGTCGTCGGCCTTCTCGTCTGCCGCCCCGGCGGCCTGGTCCTCCGCCGGTTGGGGTTCGTCCTGCTCGGTCGAGGGCTGGGCGTCGGCCTCCGGAGCCTCCGGGGCGTCCGGCGCCGCCTGGGTGGTCGACCCCTCGCCGGCCGCGCCGATCATGGCCAGCGTCGTACCCACCTCGACGGTCTCGTCCTCCTGGACCGAGATCTCGAGCACCGTCCCGGAGGCCGGTGACGGAATCTCGGTGTCCACCTTGTCGGTGGACACCTCGAGCAGCGGTTCGTCCGCGGCCACCTCGTCGCCGACCTGCTTGAGCCAGCGAGTGACCGTCCCCTCGGTCACGCTCTCACCCAGCGCCGGCATGGTCACTGCCATGCCACCGGGACTGCTCGACCGGGCCGGACCGGGGGACGCCGCGGCCGGCGGCGAGTCCTGCCCTGGTCCGCTGTCCTCGGTGTCGCGCTCGGCTTGCGCCGGCTGCTCGTCGGCACGTTCTTCGGCTTCGAGTTCGGTGTCGGCCGGCTGGTCCTCGTCGGCCGCCGCCTCCTCGCGCCGGTCCTCCTGCTGGCCTTCGGATTCTGCGGCGTCGGATTCTGCGGCGTCGCACTCTGCGGCGTCGGACTCGGCGGACGGCGCCGAGTCGCCGTCGGCTCCGTCACCGTCGCCGATCACCGCGAGCTCTGTACCGACGTCGACCGTCTCGTCCTCGCCGACCTTGATCTTGGTGAGGACGCCGGTGGCGGGCGAGGGGATCTCAGTGTCCACCTTGTCCGTGGACACCTCCAGCAGCGGCTCGTCGGCCTGGACCTGCTCGCCCTCCTGCTTCAGCCAGCGGGTGACAGTGCCCTCGGTAACGCTCTCGCCGAGGGCGGGCATCGTGACTGAGACCGGCATGGGGGCGCGGCTCCTTCCGAACTCTGCGGGATGGGGTCAGCCGTGCGCGTGCAGCGGTTTGCCGGCCAGCGCGAGGTGCGCCTCGCCGACGGCCTCGGACATCGTCGGGGGGGGGTGGATCAGGGCTGCGACCTCGCCGGGCAACGCTTCCCAGTTGCAGATCAGCTGCGCCTCGGCGATCAGCTCGCCGACTCGGCTGCCGACCATGTGCACACCCAGCACGGGGCCGTCCTTGGCGGCGATCAGCTTCACCGACCCGGCGGTCCTGAGGATCTGACTCTTGCCGTTGCCGGCCAGGTCGTAGGTCATCTCGACCACCTCGTGCCCGGCCTGCTCGGCCTGCGCCCTGGTCATCCCGACCGAGGCCACCTCGGGCTCGGAGTAGGTGATCCGCGGTACGCCGAAGTAGTCGATCGGAACCACCGGCAGACCGGCCAGCCGCTCGGCGACCAGGATGCCCTCGGCGAAGCCGACGTGGGCCAGCTGCAGGGTGGGGATCAGGTCACCCACGGCCGAGATTGTCTCGACGTTCGTGCGGCAGTACTCGTCGGTGGTCACGAAACCGCGCTCCATGGCCACGCCCGCCTCCTCGTAGCCGAGGTTGGCCGACGTAGGCCCCCGCCCGACCGCGACGAGCAGCAGCTCGGCCTCGATCGTCTTGCCACTGTCCAGGCTGACCTTGACGCCGTGCTCGGCGTGCTCGGCGCCGGTGAACTTCACACCCAGCTCGTACTTGATCCCGCGCTTGCGGAAGGCCCGCTCGAGCAGCTTGGAGGAGGACTCCTCCTCCAACGGAACCAAGTGCGGCAGGGCCTCGACGATCGTCACCTCAGCGCCGAAGGAGCGCCACACGCTGGCGAACTCACAGCCGATCACCCCGCCGCCGAGGATGACCACCGACTCGGGCACCCGCTCCAGACGCAGCGCGTGATCGCTGGTGATGATGCGCTGCCCGTCGATGTCCAGGCCCGGCAGGGTGCGGGCGTACGAGCCGGTGGCCAGCAGGATGTGCCGGCCCTCGTAGCGACGCCCGTCGACCTCGACCGCGGTGGGGGAGACCAGCCGTCCGTCGCCCTCGACGTAGGTGATCTTGCGGCTCTTCACCAGACCCTGCAGGCCCTTGTAGAGCCGCGCGGTCACGCCGTCCTTGTAGGAGTTCACCCCGGTCATGTCGATGCCGTGCAGGCTGGTCTTGACGCCGAACTGCTCGCCCTCGCGAGCCGAGTCGGCCACTTCGGCGGCGTGCAGCAAGGCCTTGGTCGGGATGCAGCCGTAGTGCAGGCAGGTGCCACCGAGCTTGTCCCGCTCGATCAGCACGACCGACAGGTCGAGCTCGGCGGCGCGCAGCGCCGCGGCGTACCCGCCGGAGCCGCCGCCGAGGATGACCAGGTCGGTCGGCGCGGCTTGCGTATCGTCGGTCACGGTGACTCCCGGATTGTCGACTGTGTCAACTGCGCCGCCGCAGCGGATGCGCCGGCGCTCATTGCATCTTGTCACCAGGCTCGACGGCGCGCGAAAGTGCGCGGGCGAGGCACCGAGGGCAACCGGTGAGGCAACCGCTACCTTCCCTGTGCCGAGACGAGGAGGACCAGTGGCACTGTTCCGACGCAAGAAGGCCCGGCAGGTCTCACCTGATCTGCAGCACCTGCTCCAGTTCGTCAACAGCCGGCAGGGGGTCGAGGCCTACCTGGAGCCGAAGACCGCGGTCACCGAGATGACGGTGGCGCTGGTCGCCTCCGACGGCGAGTGGACCCGCAGGCGGGTTCCGAATGCCGAGATCGTCCGCAAGTTCGCCAACCAGCGGGGGATTCCGGTGTACGACGTCGAGGCGGTCGGCTACCCGGAGAAGATGCGGGAGTGGACGAGCAAGCGCAAGGCGGCCGGTGACGCCGACGTACCGGACATCGAGCGCCCCGCCTGAGGTCAGGACGCCTTACGCGGTCGTAGCCGCTTGCGCATGACCACGCGGGTCGGCGAGCGCCGCACTACCTCCGTGAAGCCGGCGCGCTCGTAGAGCTGCCTCGAACCGAAGAACATGAAGTCGTCGTGGCTGCGCTCGGGCTTGTCGACCGGGTAAGCCTCCAGCAGCCGGACACCGCGCCGTCGGGCGTGGTCGACGGCTCCGGCCAGGAGCTTGTGCTGCAGCCCCTGACCGCGGTGGGCCTTGACCACGAAGGTGCAGACGATCGACCAGACGTCGGCGTCATCCACCGGTTTCATGATCGGTGAACGGCGGAGCTTGGCGTACTCCGCACGCGGACCCAGGCTGATCCAGCCGACCGGCCGGTCGTCCAGGAATCCGACCAGGCCCGGTACGACGCCGGCTTCGACCAGCTCCCGCAACTGGCGCTTGTTCTCCGGCGCGGCGGCCTGGTTGACGCCGACCGGCCCGCTGCGGCGGTAGTACATGCACCAGCATCCGCGCACTATCGAACCGCCGGGCTGCCCGAACAACTCCGCAAGGCCGGCCCACGTCTCCGCTGTCAGCGGCCGCACGTCGAAGCGCATGACTCACCCGTTCGCGGCGATGTCCTCCAGCAGTTCCAGCAGCGTCCGCACCGGCACGCCCGTCCCGCCCTTGACCGTGTAGCCCCACGGGGCGCCGGTGTTGTACGCCGGCCCGGCGATGTCGATGTGCGCCCACTGCACGCCGTCGCTGACGAACTCGGACAGGAAGTGCCCACCCGCGAGCATCCCGCCGCTGCGGTCCCCGACGTTGGCGAAGTCCGCGATCGTCGAGTCCAGCCCCTTGCGCACCTCGGGGGGCAACGGCATACCCCACATGCCCTCACCGCTGCGCCCGCCCGCGGCGACCACCCGCTCGCGCAATGCCTCGCTGCCCATCACGCCCGCGGTGCGCATGCCCAGCGCCACGAGCTGGGCACCGGTCAGCGTCGAGGTTTCCACCAGGTAGTCGGGGGAGTCCTCGCAGGCACGGGCGATCGCGTCGGCCAGGATCACCCGGCCCTCGGCGTCGGTGTTCAGGATCTCGGCCTTCTTCCCGTTCCGGAACGTCAGGACGTCGGCCGGCCGGTACGCCGCGCCACCTGGCATGTTCTCGGCCATGGGGACGGTCGCGACGACCTCCAGCGGCAGCTTCAGCGCCGCGACGAGCGTCATCGTCGCGATCACCGCCGCCGCGCCGCTCATGTCGCTCTTCATGTTCTCCATGGACGCGGCGGGCTTGATCGAGATGCCCCCGGTGTCGAACGTGATGCCCTTGCCGACGAGGGCGACTTTCACCTTGGCGCCACGCCCGCGGTAGGACATCCGGACCAGCCGCGGCGGCCGCACCGAGCCCATGCCCACGCCGAGGATGCCGCCGAAGCCACCCTTCTTCAGCGCCTTGTCGTCGAGCACCTCGACGTCGACTCCGGCCTGACCCCCGGCCCGCTGCGCCCGGGCCGCGAACTCGGCGGGGAACAGGTCGTTCGGCGGAGTGTTGATCAGGTCCCGGCACAGGCCGATCGCCTCGGCCACCGCCGCCGCCCGGCGCACGGCGGTCTTCGCGTCCTTGTCCCGCGACGAGTCGACCACGAGCTGCACCGTGCTCGGCGGCTGCTTCCCGGCCGGTACCGGCGTGCTGCGGTAGCTGCCGAAGTGGTAGGCGCCGAGCAGGGCGCCCTCGCCCGCGGCCTGCACCAGCCCGTCGGGTGAGTCCCCACCGGTCAGGGCCAGCGCGATCCTCGCCCGACCGCTCAGGGCGCGGCTGGCGGCACCCGCGGCCCGGCGTACGACCTCCGCGCTCGGCGCGCCGTCGGACTTGCCCAACCCCGCCGCGGCCACGACGGGGGCCTTGAGCGCTCCGAACGTCGCGAGCTTGGTCACCTCGTCCTCGCCGCCGGTGGCGCCGAGGGCGACCAGCGCCTCGAGCAGCCCTCCGGACAGCGCGGCGTCGACGGCGTGCGCGCCCGGCGCCAGCTCCGGCCCGTCGGTGCCGCTGAAGATGCCGACGACCACCGCGTCGACGGCCAGGGTGGCGAGGTCCTTGTCGGTCAGGGCGAGGGTGGTCACGGCGCTCCGAT